>PMCG01000027.1:0-4733 GCA_003155335.1 Acidobacteriota bacterium | reverse complement strand
ACGAGCCCGAGAGCGAAGTCCCCGTCCGCCTCCCCCACGGCGCGCACGAGGGCCGCGCGGACGAACCACGCCGGATCGGGATCGATTCCGGAGAGCACCAGGGCCAGCTGCTCCGGATCGTTCCGTGCCAACACGCTCAGGGCTGCGGCACGCAGCGCAGGATCGGAGTGCCCCACGTAGGCGACGACCTGCTCACGCTGCGCCCGATCGAGGGGCAGACGCGCGAGGGCCATCAGCGCTTCTTGCTTGACCGCGTTACTGCTCGAAGCGAGCGCGGAGATCGCTATTGGTGTGGCGCGGGCGTCGCCGACCTGTCCAAGCGCCCGCACCGCGTGCGCGACGACACTCTCATCCTGATCGCCCATCAGAGCCGACAGCGTCGGCAGCACGTCCGCGCCACCGATAGCGCCAAGCCCGCGCGCACCAAGTGCGCGGCTCAACGGATCGGAGGAGTGAACGGCCGCGAGGTACATGGGTCTCAGCGACGGTGACGCGAGTCGGGAAGCCGTGTAAGCCGCGGCCCACCAGTCGAAGCGCGCATCCCCATCGAGCAGGAGCACACGCTCCGCTACGCGTGCGTCACCGAGCGCCGCCAGGGCAAACAGGCCCAAGCGCAACTCGAGCCAGGGGTCGGCGGCACTCCCGGGGTCGTCACCGCGGACGGTAATCAACCGCGCGCCCCGCGGCAGGGCGGCGAGCAACATGCGCGCCACGTCCTCCGCTGTCGCAGGGTCGCCGATGCGGCCGAGCGCCTCCGCTGCGCGCGCACGCACACCCGGGTCCGCGTCAGAGAGCGCACTTCTCAGCGGTGCGATGGCGCCTCGATCACGCGCAAGCCCCAAGGCGAAGGCCGCCATCTGCCTCAACTCGGGCTGGCGGTCGTTGAGTAGGTTGGCGACGGCGACCGTCTGCTGCGGGTCGCCGATGCGTCCGGCAGCGAGCGCGGCGCGACGGCGCACGCTGGCATCGCTGTCCGACAGATAGCGTTCCAGCTCTCCGCTGCCTGCCGAGCGCGCCTGCTCCAGCGCGACGATGCGTGTCAGCTTCAGCGCGCGCGCGTTGGGACCGGCGGCGAGCGCGAGAGATGCAATGGCGCACACAAGCTTCAAGGGAACCCTCCTGACTCGCGAGCCGATGCTCGACCATCGAGACCACAGCAGCGGCAGGACACCGCGGACCGGCCGGGATTATATCAATGGGATGCGGCTCGCAGCCCAGGCCTGTGACTTGCGCCCGATGCGGACGCACAGCCACGCCGCAGCTCGGCGGGTACGCAGAGCGGGGCGTGAGGCAGAGCCGCGCTAGGCATTGCGCGCGAGAAAGCTTCTGGCGCTGAGGAGCGCCTCGGTCGGCGAATTGGCAGAGACGACGAAGAAAGGGCCACCGTTTCCCGGCTGCCACAGGTCGTGTGGCGCGCGCCGGATCTCCACTTGCCACCCGTCCTCACACGGCGTCGGTTGGAGAACCTCATAGACCCACAGGCCACGCCTCAGCGTCGAGTGGATGCCGCCTTCGCACGGTATCCCAAAGCGAGCGGCGCCGGTGCGCACGATCTGCTCGACGGCACTTAGGCTCGTTTGGGGCACGCTCAGGAACTCGATCCCGTATCCCAGATAGGGCCAGCGCACGTCCGGCGCGTCTCGCACGACGCGGCCCAGCAGCCGCAGCGGCATCGGCGCTTCGGACAGACGCAGATCGAGCTCGAGATCGTGGCCCATTGCGAGGCGCATTGGACAGGCCAGTAGCAGTCCATGCGTGCTCAAGTCGCGCGCCACGCCGTAGAAGTGCCCCGCAGAGGTGTGCCGCGCAGATCCTACGACTTGCCCGTCCACCGGAATACGCACTTCGACACGGCGCGCCACCGTCAAGAGCTTGGCGAGCCAGCTCTCCAGCAGGCTGCGGTCCAGGGGACGCCTGAGAACAGCGTTGGCGCCAGCGTCGAGAACGGTCCGATCGACCGCGGGCGATTCGCTGGTGGGCATCAGCACCAGTATCGACACGGCCCGCAGCCGCGGGGTCGTGCGGATGCGTTTCACGGCGTCCGCCAGCACCAGATCCTCGAGACGCGGGCCGAGGACGACTAGGCGAGCGCCGGATCCCATGAGATCGCGGATCAGTTCGCGACCCGACGTCTTCTGCTCGACGACACAACCCTCCCGCTGGAGAATGGGCGCCTCAATGAGTAGGCCGCGGCCGTCCAGACCTGCAACGAAGATCGCTGACACGTTCGCACCCCGACAACGCCCAGCGGTCCACGCTGGCCGTCTGCATGAGGCTACCCCTGCTCGCCGATTGCGGCAACGGGTGGGGCGGTGAGAGTGTCTATCGGCACGGCACAACGACCGCGCGCCCGAGGATGAGCAGTCGGAGCTAGGTGACCTTGCGCTCGCTGCGCCGCCGCAGGCGAAATAGACGCTGGAACCACGAAGGCAGGACTGTCTTGAGGCCGAGGGTCGACGGAACACGCTCGTAGCTCAGAACAACACGAACGTCTTTGCGCCCGCCACGCAGGATGTCGCGCACCTGGAGTCCATAGGGACCGATGCGGACCCGCATGCCCGGCGTCAGGTCCTTGCGCGCCGCATCCTTGCCGTAGGTGTTGACCTGCACTCGCGTCTCGGTCAGCCTCTGCCGCAGCGTGGAGTTGGCGAGCAAGTGAACCTTGGCACGCAGAAAGTCGAGAGCGGAGACGCGTCGTCGTTCGCCAGAGCTGGCAGACAGAATGCGCTCTGCTTGGGCCGTGTCGAAGTTCTTGCCCATGTAATCCAGATTGAGAGCAGCGATCTTCTCTTCCTTGGTCCCGTCGTCGGCGTACCGCTCGAGCGCCTTGCCCAGCTCGTCTAGATTGAGCGGCAGCAGGCGCTGCGCTAGCGAGTCGAGGTCCGTCGCGTCCAAGCCAGCCCCCGACAGGTCGAGGTTGGGCGCCTGGTAGGAGAGACTGGCCGCAGCGCCACGGGCGTCGGGAACCAACGAAAGGCCGCGCGTTGCCCAGCCCCCGCTGTCGAGACGGTGCATCCGATCGGGCATGATGTGCGCGGGGACGCCGGTGTTGAGTTCGACGATCTCGATATCGCCAGGCCCCGGGAAGGCGCGCACCACGATGCCGAGCATCAGGAACACGGACAACAGCAGAGCTAGCACGACCCCACCCACCACGCGTTCCACGCCAGGCTGCGGCGGTGCAACGATGCGCCGCACGACTGGCTCGACCTTGGCGAGGCCTTCGCTCGGGCCGACGCGAAACACGAACTTCTTCAGCAGTAGACCGTTGTCCCCAAAGAATGACGAGATGGTCTGCGCCATCATCGAGGCGCTCGCTCCGTTGGCCGCCTGGACCATTTCCCAGATGAGCACCGGCGCCTGCTCGCGACCGGTGTGAGCGTCCCCTTCGCGCGGCGGCTCGCCCACGAGAATGACGTACAAGGGCTGGTGCAGCGCGCGCAGGAGGCTGAGCAGCTTTCCGTTGGCAAACGCCTTGAGGTCGACCTGCGCGGGGGCGCTCATGTCGGCCCAGTCTGCCGGTGCTGGATCGGAGAGGCCGTCCGTGAGCAAGATGAGGCGGAACTCGGTGTTGCCCGGATACGTGGCGATGATCTCTTGGGCCTTCGTGAAAGCGAAATAGAAATCGGTCCACTGTCCGTTGTTGCGGTAGCGCGACACATCGTCGACAAAAATCTCACGACGCCCACCGAACAGTATCAAGCGGTAGCGCTGGCCCTGGAGAAACGTGAACATCTTCTCGAGAGCCGCGACGCGTTTCTCCTGCGGGTCGAGCGGTGGCAGCGACGCGGAGTTGTCGATGAGGAAGAGGATCACCGGCTCTGGCTTGGACGCCGACGCGGCGGCCGTAGCGGTGGCGACGGGGGATGACGCTACTGGCGTATTCGTCGGCGCAGCGAGAACCAGGAACAGCGCCACTGATGCAGATGCGAACGGCATGGTGTACGCGCTCATTGTACTACACGCCCCACAGTGGAGCCCGCGCGCCGGGCGCGGCGGGGTCGCACTCGCGGGGGTCTCAGCGTCACACGTGCGGATGAGCGTGCAGACAAGGGCGAAGGGGCAGCGGTCTTGACGCGTGTGCCGTCCGGACCTAGGCTTCATCCCTCATGCGGGCCGTTGTGCAGCGCGTGCGTAGCGCGTCCGTCGTTGTAGATGGCGTCGTCGTCAGCTCGATCCGAGGCGGGCTGCTGGTGCTCCTGGGCGTCGGCGCATCAGACGATGAGACCGACGCCGGCTACCTCGCGGAGAAGATCGCCGGACTGCGCGTGTTCTCGGACCCCGCCGGCCAGATGAACCTCGCGCTGGCAAATGTCGGTGGCGAGGTCCTCGTCGTCTCGCAGTTCACCCTCCTCGGTGATTGCCGCAGGGGACGTCGTCCCAGCTACACGGACGCAGCCCCGGCCGATCAGGCCGAGCGTCTTTACCATCACTTCATCGAGCGGCTACGCACCACTGGGCAGCGCGTCGCCGAAGGGAGATTTGGGGCGATGATGGACGTGGCGCTGGTCAACGACGGTCCGGTAACGCTTCTGCTGGACAGTCGACGTCTTTTCTAGCGCTCACACGTCTCACGAGCCGACCATCTTCTCCGGCCGCACCCAGGCGTCGAACTGCTCAGCCGTGACGAGGCCGAGTTCGATGGCCACCTCGCGCAGCGTCTTGCCCGACTTGTGCGCGGTCTTCGCGATCTTGGCGGCATTGTCGTAGCCGATGTGCGGGTTGAGCGCGGT
>PMCG01000161.1:2446-4572 GCA_003155335.1 Acidobacteriota bacterium | reverse complement strand
GCCATCAGCTCGGCCCCCTCGGTGGAGGGCGTGATCGGGTAGCCAAAGAAATGTCGGCAGCCGGCCAGGAGCGCGCCGATGGCCGAGGCGTGCGTGCCTTTGATGACCAGCGGATCCATCGCTGGAATCGGCACCCGCTCATCTGGGATCGTCTGTGGGATCGGCGCCGTCGTGTGCCGCGGCCCGATATCGCGCTCCGGATCGATGGCGTCGAAGTCGAAGGCCTCGCTCGTGAGGCCGTAGGGCTCGGGGCATGCGCTCAGGCACAGGCCGCAGGCCGTGCAGTTCGTCAGGTCCAACTCGACATACGGCAAGCCTGTCGCTGGATTGATCGCCGCGCCCAAGGTGATGCAATCCTGCGCACAGGCCTCGATGCAGCGGCCGCAGCCTTTGCAGTAGTCCGGCAGTACGATTGGTTTCGGCCGTTCCTTCACGCTAGCCATTGGCACCCTTGGATGACCCTGACACCCGCGTCACACGCTGTGCGCAGCCCCGGAAATCCGTCCAGGCGCCACGATCGCAGTCGAATAAGGACGTTCAAGGTCGACTCTAGAATCCGGCCGCGCGACCGAAGCGACGATCGCGCCAGCCTCCGCGTCGGACGCGCCAGAGCAACGGACTCGCCCGCGACTTCAGTCTACGGCTTTGCCGACGCATCGGTCAAATGCGAGCGCTCAAGGTAGGCCGTACTGCTTGCGGATGCCCGAGGCGAGTGCGTCCAACGCCCGCGCCTCGCTCTCGATCTCCTGGCCACCGGTCGAGAGTGCGGCCAGTCCGCCCATCTCCCCGGTGCGGATTGCGCCCCCCGCCTGCTGCAGGAGCTCGGCTCCTTTCGCGAGGAGCGCCAGGCTTCGACGGTGATGCTCCGCGCAGGGCGCTGGCACGTGAATGCTGGCGAGTCGTTCGGCCAGGCCGCGCTGTGCCGCGATCATCTGATCGAGCCCGCCTGCGTCTCCGGAGACCGCCTGCTCCAGGATCTTACGTGCGACCGTGTTCGGATCCCCGCTCTGCTTCGCCGTCGCGAGAATGGCATCCGTTTCCGCGAAATATGCCGCCACCTGCGNNCGCGCTCGCATTCCCTGGCCCTGCCGGCAATTGAGCCACCGACCGATGCGGCACAGCGACCGTCTCTGCAGGCGCAGGCTCGCCCGGCACCGGTGGCGCGCCCCAGTGCGCGGCTTCGTACCCGGTCACAAACGCCAGAGCGATCACACTCACTGCGCCAGCGGTCGCAATCAGCCACAGCTGCCAACGACGGATACGGACGTCTCGCCCGTCAGGCGAATAGGGACCTCCGCCAACCGCGCTCAAGGCCGTCTCCGATCCACGACGCGCACGCCCTGTTTGCCGCTGGCCTCGAGCGTCGACTTCTCCACAATCGTCAATCGCGCTGCGAAACCCAGCAGCTCCTCCACCTTCGCCAGCAGCTCGCGCCGCAGCCGTTCCAGCGCCTTCATCTCGTCGAGCAGGGCGCTCTCCTCGCTCACTGCGACGCGCAGCTCGAGCACGTCCTGGTCGTCGTGCCGGTCGAGGACGATCTCGAACTGTCGCTCGAGTCCGGCAACACCGGCCAGCAGGTCCGCTATTTGCGACGGCAGCACCTTGGCTCCGCGAATGGCGATCAGATCGTCCGTGCGTGCCGCCACGCGGCTCATGCGCACGAACGTGCGCCCGCAAGGACAGGGCCCCTCCAGCAGCCGCCCCAGATCCCCAGTGCGATAGCGCAACAACGGAAATCCCTCCTTCGCCAGAGTCGTGAACACCAGCTCCCCTTCCTCGCCGGCAGCCAGTGGTTCGCTGCGCAGCGGATCCACGACTTCCACGATGAAGTGGTCCTCATTCACGTGCAAGCCTTGCTGCGCCTCGCACTCCCCTGACACGCCGGGCCCTGTCAGCTCACTCAGCCCGTACGAGTCGTACGCACGGATGTGCAGGCGCTCCTCCAGGAAACTCCGCAGGCTTTCGCTCCACGGCTCAGCTCCGAAGATGCCGCACTTCAGGTGCAACTCCTCGGGATGCATGCCCAGCTCACCCAGCAGATGCGCGAGTGCCGTGGCGTGGCTGGGCGTCGTCACCAGCGCGGTCGTCTTGTAGTCCCTCATGATGTGGAGCTGGTCGGCCAGGGG
>PMCG01000161.1:0-2427 GCA_003155335.1 Acidobacteriota bacterium | reverse complement strand
ACCAGCTCGGACCAGCGCTGCACGTCGTTGTGCGTGTAACCGACCACGATCGGCTTGCCGGTCGTCCCGCTGCTCTTATGAATGCGCACGATCTCGCGCAAGGGCACGGCGAACATGTCGTAGGGGTAGGCGCGGCGCAAGTCCTCTTTGGTCGTGAATGGAAAGCGTCGCAGGTCGGAAAGCGCCCGCACGCAATCCACGTCAATGCGTTGTGCGTCGAGCAACTGATGATAGAAGCGCACGTTGCGATACGCTCGCAGCACCGTGGCTTGCAGCCGCTCGAGCTGCAACTGCCGGAGCGCGTCCCGCGCCATCGTCTCGGACGCCGCGTCGTAGATCATCGCCATTCCCCGCCCTCGCGTCTTACCCTGCCAGCGCGCTGCGGCGCCTTGCTACTCGTCGATACGAGTGTAGTCCTTTCCAAGGTACGCTCGCCGCACGTCGCGATTCTCGGAGAGCTCCCTAGAAGAGCCCTCGATCAGGATGCTGCCTGTCTCCATCACGTAGCCGCGATCTGCAATGCCCAGCGCAGCCTTGGAGTTCTGTTCGACCAGCAGGATCGTCGTGCCCTCCTTGCGCAGCACCGTAAGCGCCCCGATGATCGCGCGCACGACCAACGGCGCGAGCCCCAACGACGGCTCATCGAGCATCATCAATCTCGGCCCGGCGATCAACGCGCGCGCGATCGCCAGCATCTGCTGTTCGCCGCCGGACAGCGTGCCCGCGAGCTGGCGCCGCCGCTCCGCCAGGATGGGAAAGAGCGCATAGGCGCGCTGTGTTTGCGCCTTGACCCAGGCCGCCTCCCCCCGCCGATAGCGCAGGTAGCCGCCCAGGATCAGGTTCTCCTCCACGGTCATCGGTGCGAAGAGCTGTCGTCCCTCGGGAACCAGCACCAGACCCAAGGCAGCCACGCGGTGCGCCCCAAGCCTGTGGATCGGCCGCCCGTCGAAGAGGATCTCGCCGCTGTCCGCGCGAATCAGACCAGCGATGGTCTTGAGCAGCGTGGTCTTGCCCGCGCCGTTGGCCCCGATGATCGTGACGATCTCGCCCGCGGCGACGTGCAACGACACGCCCTTGACCGCGCGCAGTGCCCCGTAGCCGGACTCACAGCTCCTAACGCTGAGCACCGTCCTCCCCCAGATAGACGCGGATCACTTCGGGGTCGCTCTGCACCGCCTGCGGCGTGCCCTCGGCGATCTTCTCGCCAAACGAGAGCACGACCAGCTCCTCGCACACGTCCATCACCAGCGACATGTCGTGCTCGACCAACAATACCGTGATGCCGTCGTCGCGCAACTTGCGAATCACACCGGCCAGGTCCGCTGTCTCACGCATGTTCAGTCCCGCGGCCGGCTCGTCGAGCAGCAGCAGCCTGGGCTCAAGCGCCAGGGCCCGCGCGAGCTCCACCGCACGCTGCTGGCCCAGTGCGAGGGAGGTGGCCCGCGTGAGAGCGAGATCGGCGATGCCCAGGCGCTCCAGCACTGCCATCGCCGCCGCGTAGCTGCGACGCTCCTCGCGTCGCGCCGCCGGAGTGCCCAGCAGCCCAGCCAGCAACCCCGTGCGGCCGTGGCGGTGCCGGCCCAGCATCACGTTCTCGACGACGCTCATGCCGCCAAAGAGACGCACGTTCTGGAACGTGCGCCCAATCCCCTGCGCGCTCACACGCTGGGGCGAAGCCCCTGCCATGGGCCGCCCGTCGCAGCGCACCTCGCCCGAATCCGCTCTGAGCGACCCAGCTACTAGGTTTAGGAGTGTTGTCTTGCCTGCCCCGTTCGGACCGATGATCCCCTTGATGGAGCCAGCAGCCACCGCGAACGTGACGTCCTTCACGGCCACGACGCCGCCGAAGCGCCGTGTCAAACCGCGGACCTCGAGCAGCGGAGTGCCCGGTTCGGCGGCCGCCTGTTTCTCTGCCCTCGAACCCACTGCCCGCGGTGCTCCTGCGCTCACGGTCGGCGCCTCGACCAGGGAAAGCGAATGCTCGCCACGCCTTCGGGAGCAAACAGCATCACCAGCACCAGGATGCCTCCAAAGACGGCGTCGTCATAGGTCCCGAAATACCCCCGCAGCGAAAGGAAGCTGAGCGTGAGGCTCGCCAGCGCCACGCCGGTGAAGCGGCTCATGCCCCCGACCGCGACGATGACCACATACCGGATCGACTTTGTCACGCTCGCTTCCGAGGGCCCGATGCCGCCGTTGTAGTGCGTGAGCAGGGCGCCGGCCAGCGCGGCCAACACCGCGCTCGCGACGAATGCCTTGAGCTTCGCGGCGCCGGTATCGACGCCCATGGCCGCGGCAGCTTCCTCGTTGTCGTGGATCGCTCGCAGCGCACGACCGGCGCGTGACCGCATCAGCCGGGCGAACGCCAGCAGCGTCAGGATCACTAGGCCCCAGGCGACGTAGTAGTTCAGCACGCGCAGGCTGCGG
>PMCG01000062.1:3438-7833 GCA_003155335.1 Acidobacteriota bacterium | reverse complement strand
TACTGGCTGGCCCGCATGCTGGAAGGCGGGGCGGACCCGCTCTATATTGCCCGGCGGCTGGTGCGGTTTGCCTCCGAGGATGTCGGGCTGGCCGACCCGCAGGCGCTCGTGCTGGCGATGGCCGCGCAGCAGGCCGTGCACTTCATCGGTCTGCCGGAGGGTGCACTAGCCCTAGCCGAGCTGGTCGTGTATCTCGCGGCAGCGCCGAAGAGCAACGCTGTCTACGTCGCCTACGGCGCGGCGGTCAAAGACGCTCTCGAGACGCGCGCGGAGCCTGTGCCTCTGTGGATTCGCAACGCGACGACCGGCCTGATGAAGGATCTTGGCTATGGCGCCGGCTATCGCTACGCCCACGACGATGCCGAGGGCGTGGCCGAGATGGACTGCCTGCCGCACGCGTTACGCGGGCGTCGCTACTACAATCCCACCGACCGCGGTCGCGAGGCCACCGTGGCGGAGCGTCTCGATGCGGCCCGTCGCATCCGCGAGCGCAAGCAGCGCGAGACCGACGCCTCGTAGGGCTGAACCACCGCGCGCGCATCCGCAGACCGCGGCGGCGCCGTAGAGCGAGTGACAGGAGGAAGACTGTGGCCTCACCACTCAACGACAAGGCTCTTGACCAGCTCTTTCGCGAGGCTCGCACCTACAACGGTTGGCTCGACAAGCCGGTGGGCGACGACGTGCTGCATCGACTGTACGATCTCGTAAAGATGGGACCCACCAGTGCCAACTGCCTGCCCATGCGCCTAGTGTTCGCACGGACCCAGGCAGCGAAGGAGCGGCTCAGGCCGCATCTCGCGCCGGCCAACGTCGAAAAGACGATGGCAGCGCCGGTAACCGTCATCGTCGCGCACGACCTCGAATTCTACGAGCGCCTGCCTGAGCTGTTCCCACACGTGGACGCGCGCTCGTGGTTCGTCGGCAACGACGAGTTGATTCGAACGACCGCCTTCCGCAATGGGACGCTTCAAGGCGGCTATCTGATTCTGGCCGCGCGCTCGCTGGGACTGGACTGCGGACCGATGTCAGGCTTTGACAATGCCAAGGTCGACGCGCTCTTCTTCCCGGGCGAAGAGGTCAAGTCGAACTTCCTGCTGAACCTGGGCTACGGAGATCCGGCCAAGCTCTTCCCGCGCTCGCCACGGCCGACATTCGAGGACATCTGTCGCGTCGAGTAGGGGCGATTCATGAATCGCCCTACGGCCGACTCTCGCTGACAAAAGAGGCGGCAGCGTCAGCCACGCGAGTCGAGTCCGCGACTCCGTCTGGAATGCCAACGCTACGCAGGCCAGCTCCAGTCAGGAACAGCCCTGGCATCTCAGACAAGCGCTGCTCGATCTGAGCGACACGACCCAGGTGGCCGACCTCCATCTGCGGTGTGGCCCTCGGCCAGCGATAGACGCGTGTGAGCGTCGGCGCGCCGCGCGCTCCGAGCAGACGCTCGGCTTCGCTGCGCGCCAGAGCGATCAGGGCGTCGTCGTCGAGCGTGAGGATCTCCGGATCGCGCGCGCCGCCGAAGAACGCCCGCAACAGCACTTGCCCCTGCGGCGCTCGCCCAGGGTACTTGGTGGAGAAGAAGCTCCAAGCCGTGCTGCGCAGGCGCTCGCGCCGAGGCACAAGCAAACCGTAGCCGTCGAGCGGGTGCGCGACCTGTTTGGAGGCGAAGCCGAGATAGACGACTGCCGTGGACACGAACGGGATTCCGGCGAGCGTCTGGCCGACGTCGGCAGATAAAGGCGCCAGCAGCTCAACAGCCGCCTGTGCCGGTGTGGCCACGACGACCGCGCATGCTTCGACCTGTTCGCCGGACCGAAGCCGGACGCGCCACGCGCCATCGACCCGCGTCAGCTCACGCACGGCTGCGCCGGTGCGCAACTCTGCGGCTGGCAGGCGTGCGGCCAGCGCCGACACCAGAGCGGCGAGCCCGCCTTGCAGGGAGTAGAAGGCTGCCTGGCCGGCCGCGCCTCTCCGGCCACGGCGCGCCGCGAGCATCCCGCGCACCAGGCTGCCATAGCGCGCTTCCAGCTCGACGAAGCGCGGGAAGGTCGCGCGCATCGAGAGCTTCTCAGGATCGCCGGAGTGGATGCCGGCCATCAGGGGCTCGCCCAAAAGGTCCAGCGCCTCCTCGCCAAAACGCCGGCGCATGAACTCGGCGATCGACTCGTCGGCGCCGTCGCGTCGCCGCGGGATCACCAGATCGCGCGCCATGCGCAGCTTGCCGGACCACGAAAAGAGCGAGGATGCGAGAAAGGGCAGGATGCGCGTGGGCACCATCAGCATCAGGCCGTCTGGCAGGGCGTGCAGCCGACCGTTGCGCACGACGTAGACCTTGCGCTCGTCCGTGTTGGTCGGCAGTAGGCGCGGACCCAAGCCAACCTCGCGACACAGCGCGAGGCCCTCTGGCTTCTGCGCCAGGATCGAGTCCGGGCCGGCTTCGAGCAGAAAGCCCCCGCTGCTCTCACTGCGGACCACTCCGCCGAGTCGCTCGCTTGCCTCGAAGAGCGTGAAGGGAACTTGCCGCTTCCAGAGCGTGTACGCTGCCGTCAGACCGGCGATGCCGCCTCCGACGATCACGACCTTGCGGGCCTCACTCATGCGATCTCACCAACTCCGCCAGGGCCTGGATGAATGTGGGCGACGTGTTGAGCGACTCGCTGCGGGCCAGGTCAAGGCCCAGATGCGTCGCGGTTTCCTGCGCTGCGACGTCGATATCGTAGAGGATCTCCATGTGGTCCGCGACAAAGCCCACGGGCACGACCAGCGGCCGCCGGCGTCCCTGGTCGGCGAGCTCCGTCAGGGCCTCCTCGATCGTCGGACCGATCCACGGCTCTCCCGTGCGCGCAGCGCTCTGAAATGCGATGCGCACCTCGCCCAACCCCGCGCGTGCCGCTGCTCCTGCAGCAGTGACGCGGACGCGCTCCGGGTATGCGTCGCCGGTGCGCACGACGGCCTCGGGCAGACTGTGAGCGGTGAAGAGCACAACGTCGCGTGGACCACGCGCGAGGGCTTCTCTCACGCGTTCGCCAAAGGCGTCCAGCAGCGGCGGCTGGTCGTGCCACGGGCCGACGAACGTCACGCGCACGCCTGGCGGAGTCGCACGCTCGACCGCGTCGTGATAGCGATCGTAGCTCAGCGTCGAATACTGGGGCACGAGGGGCAAAGCCAGAAGCTCGCGCAACCCGTCGCTCGTAGCTTGAGCAAGCACGTCGGCGATGAACGGCGGCGCGTGGCGCATGCCGACCAGCACCGGTCGTGTGCCGCCGAGTGCGCTGGCCAAGGCCCGGGCCTGGCGGTGTGTGATCGCCGTGAGAGGCGAGCGTCCTCCGATGCGCTCGTAGCGCTGGCGCTGCTCGGCCAGCAGCTCCGCGGAAGGCGGGCGGCCCGCGCGGATGTGCGTGAGGAAGGCCTCGAGCTCCTCGACGGAGTCAGCTGCCCCGTGCGCCAGCAGTAGGACGCCGTCGATCAACGCGCCGACCTCGCGTGGACATGCTCGACGACCGCACGCACGTTCTCGACCGGCGTGGCGGGGAGAACACCATGGCCGAGGTTGAAGACATGTCCGGCTCGGCCGGCAGCGCGCGCGAGAACGTCGTCAACGCCGGCCAGCAACCGTTCGCGCGGCGCCAGCAGGAGCGTCGGGTCGAGATTGCCCTGGACAGCAACTCCCCCGCCGAGCATGCCCCAGGCCGCGTCGAGCGGCAGGCGCCAGTCGACTCCGATGACGTCACCACCGGCCTCGCGCAGCGCGCCCAGCAGGTGGCCCGTGCCTGTGCCGAAGTGGATCAGCGGCACGCCGGTCGCGGCCAGAGAGGCGAAAAGCGCCTGGACGTGGGGCAGGACGAACTCGCGGTAGTCTGCCTCGTTCAGGACGCCAACCCACGAGTCGAACAGCATCAGCGCTTGTGCGCCCGCCTCGGCTTGCGCGATCAGGTAGTCGGCTGCGACTTGCGCCAGCAGCTCCGCCAATCCGTGCCAGACGCTCGGTTGCTCGTACATCAGTGCCTTGACGTGGGCGAAGTGAGTGGAGTGGCCGCCCTCGACGGCGTAACCCGCCAGAGTGAACGGCGCGCCCGCAAAGCCGATCAGTGGCACGTCCAGCTCGCGGCGCAGTAGGTGAATCGCAGCGAACGTGGGCGCGAGCTCTTCGCGCGGCTCGAAGCGCGCGAGCGCGGCAATTTGCGCGTGCGAGCGCAGCGGGGTTTCGATCACCGGACCGTCGCCGGAGCGAAAGTCGAACGGCACCCCGAGCGGCGCGAGCGGCAGCAGCAGGTCACTGAAGAGGATTGCGGCATCGACGCCGAGCGCGTCCACAGGTTCGAGCGTCACCTCGGCAGCGAGTTCCGGTGTGCGGCACAGCTCCAGAAAGGTGTGCTTCGCCCGCAGCGCTCGGTATTT
>PMCG01000062.1:0-3390 GCA_003155335.1 Acidobacteriota bacterium | reverse complement strand
ACGTTGATGCCGGTCTGGCCAAGCAGGTGCGCGATCCTGACAGCGACGTGCAGTCCGGCGAGCACCAGTGCGAGATCGACGACGCAGACGCCCAAGACCATCGGCAGGCCCCAGGTGAACGCATGCGCCTCGCCCGCCAGGATCATGATGCACGCCAGGGCGCCAGGACCAGCGATGAGCGGGATGGCGAGCGGAAAGACCGTGATTTCCGGCCGCACGCGCGCCTCGCTGGCCTCCTCGGGCGTCTCGCGCTCGAGCTGGGCAAAGACCATATCGACCGCGATGCGGAAGAGCAGCACGCCACCAGCCACGCGAAAGGCGCCCAAGCTGATGCCGAGATTGGTCAGGAGCCAGCTTCCGGCAATTGCAAAGACGAGCAGCACGCCGCCAGCCACCAAGACCGCACGCTTGGCGATGCGCGCGCGCTCGGCAGTCGAACGATTGCCGGCGAGGCCGAGGAACAGCGGGGCCAGCCCGATCGGATCCAACAGAACGAACAGCGTCAGGAACGCGCGGATCGCAAGCGCGAGCATATGGCGCACAGCATAGCGCGTCTCTTGCGCCCCTGACAGCGTGAGATTTTCCTTGACAGTCGTGGCTGAGGCTCCGATATTGGGAACGTGAGCGACGTCATGGGTTGCTCGCTGGGCGTACCGGGGAGTTCGGAGCGTAGGTGGCCGGCACCTGGGTACTCCGTCCTCGACCGGGAGTTGCAGTGCTAGGAGGTGGCCTATCGGGTTAGACAGTCCGCCTGGCACAGGGGGAGCCACCTAGGCTCCACGTAGGATCCGACGTAAAGATGACACGCCCGAGAGGCGCGTCGGGCGACAAGCCCTTAGGGCCCGGAGACCACAAGTCCCGGGCCCTTTTTATTGTTCCTTCAGCAAGCCTGCGCCGGCGAGGCGCAAGCGTTGTTAGCGTTGCTTGAGAAGGTCGCGGATCTCGGAGAGGAGCACGACTTCCTGGGACGGCGCCTGGGGTGGCGGGGCCTCCTCCGCGTGTCGCTTCGCTGCGTTGACAACCTTGATCAGCAGAAAGATGCAGAACGCCACGATCACGAAGTCGATGATCGCGTTGATGAACACGCCGTAGCGCAGCGTCACGGCCTCGGTGCCCGCGCTCGCGGCGCGCAGCGTGATGCTCAGGTGCGAGAAGTCCATGCCACCTGTCAAGAGCCCGACCGGCGGCATGAGCACGTCGCTCACTATCGACGTCACAATCTTGCCGAACGCGGCGCCGATGATCACGCCCACAGCCATGTCCAGGACACTGCCCCGCATCGCGAACGTCTTGAACTCCTTCAGCAGGCCCATGCTCTCTCCTTTTCTTGGCTCTCGTGACGGCCCAGGCCTTCACACCTTCGAAGGCCTGGCCCGAGCGAAACGCACGCTCATCCACACGAGCGTGCCGATGCCGGCAAGCAGCACGATGGCGAAGATCGTCATCGGTCCATACTGCGGGACGACTTTGATGTCTGCGACCGAGAACACGGGCGCGACCATCGCCTCGCGCACGCAATGGCGCACGAACGACATGCCGAAGATCGTCGCGACCGTGAGCGCGGCAGCCAGTGCAGGGCGGCGTCGCACGATCAGCGTGGCCAGGAGAGCCAACGCGACTGCACACCAGAGAACTGCCGTGTCGCCGACATTGCCGCCGAGAAACAGATCGCGCACAGGCCGCTCAAGCGAANNAGGAAACGCGGGCCATGCGTCGCGTCCGCCACGTTTAGATGGAAGCCATGCGCGCTGGCAGCGTACATTGCCGCCCAACGCTCGGGACGCAGCATGAGCGTCATGTTGTTGCTGAAGAGAAAGCCCACGGCCAAGAGCAGCAGCGCGCCAGCGAGCGCCAGCGACGCGTGCGGCGAGGCGTCGCGACGATGGAAGGCGAATGCGTAGTAGCTGTAGTAGCCCCCCATCAGTAGCGCGATCACTGCCAGCCAGAACCAGGCCATCAATACCGACGAGGTGTAGTACAACGGTCCGTAGAGGACCTGCAAGAACAGGAGCGGTGCGATGCCAAAGGTGATCGTCGCCGCGGTCACGACCAGTAGCGCCGTTGTGAACGAGCCGAGCAGGGCGCGGTAGTGGCGCCCCTCGAGCTCGGCCGCGCGGCGCGCGCGCCAGGCAGCCCACGCAGCGAGAAAGCCGCCACCGAGTGCCAGGTTCATCGGGATCAGGTGCAGCGGCAAGAGGGCGACCAGCAGCACCGTCAACAGCCCGATGGGCGCTGGCGCACCGGCTGGGTCCGGCCCAGGGATGATCGGAATCATCGGGCCTCCTCGTGGCGGATGGTCGTCCCGCCATCTGCGATCGCCAGCCCCTCGCTGAACGGCTTCTCGCTGCCCAGGCGAGCCAGCCAGCGCGCGAGCGCGCGCCGCTCAGCGTCGGTGCCGATAAACGGCGGCATGAAGCCTTTGAGCTCGTTCAGGTGTTGCAGCTGATAGCCGACGAACTCCTCGCGCCAGCCCTTGACCATCAGACGCATGCCGTTGTAGCCGTCGATCGTGTGGCAGCTCCGGCACTCCGTGCGGAAGATCTCGTTGCCGACGCGTTGCCAATCGGGATCACTGGCGTCGCGCAGCGTGACCCACTTGGCTTGCGCGAGGACGCCACCAGCGTTGAGCTCCGCTAACTGGTCCAACCGGAGCGCGTTCGAGTACATGTAGCCGTAGATGATGTAGGGCTTGCGCACGGCTTCACGCACCCATTCCGTGACGCCGGTGGCGCCGAGGCCCAAGAACGCGATCGTCGCGACCGTGACGATGCTCGTTTCCTGCGGTCTGCGGTAGGGGCCGAAGTACGTCAGCACGACGATCAAACCCGAAAGCGCGATCGAGAGTCCCGCGAAGATCGTCACCGCAGGCGCGCCGCCCATCGAGATCTCGCGGGCGAGGGGCGGGATCTGCGAGACGTACCAGGCGCCGGAGAAGGGAATGACCGCGCAGCCGGCCAGAACCCACAGCGCGGCATAGCGCATCACGCGGGGCCGCAAGGCCTTTGGCTCGACAACGGCGGCTGTGAGGAGCGCGTAAAGCCCGGCGAGCGCCACGGCCACGGCAGTGCGGGTCAGGAGCGACGGCAGCATCGACGGGTTGAAGTAGGCGTCCCAGAAGCTGTGGGTGGTGAGCCACCTGCCGGGAGTCAGCATGAAGGTGAGGATGCCGTTGATGACGAGCAAGCTGGCCCAGGCCGCGCCCGCGTAGATCCAGCCGATGGCAAGGTGCGTGCGCTGGTCGAGACGCTCCCAGCCGTAGTAGTAGAAGAGCGCTGCAGCGATCTCGACCAGGAAGAAGACCCACTCGATCGCCCAGGCCCAGACAAACACGTGGATGAGCGTGGAGGTCGCTGTGGGATGCACGAGCCCGATGGTCCACCAGATGCCCAC
>PMCG01000122.1:3192-7689 GCA_003155335.1 Acidobacteriota bacterium | reverse complement strand
CGGTTGGCGCTGCTCTTGCAGTAGCTCCTGCGCCAGCGGAGTGGCGCGATTGAGCCATGTGAGCAGGGCCTACCGGCACAACCAGTTAAGAGCACGGTCGCGGCGCGTGCGAGTGTCTTTCGCACCACAGCGACGTTGCGGGCCGGCCACATGGGCGGAGGTGCTGCCATGAGTGTGCGTGTTCGGTCGGCGTGCCTGCAGGACGGTGTCCGGGTGCTCTCCATGTTGGAGTCGGTTGGTTACTATCCCGAGCCGATCGCCTTTGCCCAGACATACAGGAAGACCCTCTCCAATCCTCATTTCCTCGTGCGGATTGCCGAACAGGATGGCAGCATCGTCGGCATGGCGACGCTTTCCTTGCGCTATCAGCTCGGGCTCGGCGGCCTTCTCGCGTGCCTCGACGAGCTCGTGATCGCGCCCGAGGCCGAGGCGCCGCGCGTGAATCGAGCCCTGATGCAGGCCACGGTCGGCAAGGCGCGCTCGCTCGGCGCGCGCCGCATCGTGCTGCACGCGAACGAAGGCACGCCACCGCCGAGGGCGCAGCCGCTGGCGCAGAGCGCGTAGGCCAGGGCGACTCAGGGGCGCGCGGCCGTGCGCCCAGACTCAGCCCTTCACCAAAGGCAGGATCTTGCGGAACTCTTCGCCTTCCGCCCTTTCGAGAAGCTCGTAGATCGCCATCTCGACGCTGGTGAGAGTCACACCCATGCGTTCCATGCGCGCGAGGCCGACGCGCCAGTCGGCCTCGCTGCGTGAGCTGATCGCGTCTGCGACGACGTGAGTGACCAGGCCGCGCTCGATCGCGCCCATCGCCGTCTGAAAGACACACACGTGACTCTCGAGGCCTGCGATCAGGAGCTGGTCTCTCCCTGGCCGCTGGACGAACCACTCTACGAACTCCTCGCAGCCAAAGCAGCCGAACGAGAGCTTGTCGACTGCCGTCGTCTCCGGCACAAGCTCGCGCAACTCGGGCACGACCTCGCCGAGGCCCCGGCGATACTGCGTCGTCAGCAGGATCGGCATGCCCAAGATACGGGCGGCCCGGACAAGCAGCAGCACGTTGCGCAGAACGCGCTCGCGCTCGAAGACCGCGGGCAACAGTCGCTCCTGTAGATCGACGACGAGCAGCACGGCCCGCTCTCGCTTGAGCCGGGCCGCCGCCGGACTGGGCACAGCGCTACTGCCGCCATATCCACTGCGTGTCGCGGTCATCGTGCCCCCGAGCTCCGACGCGATAACAGGACCACCGGCGCCTGGACCTGAGGAGCCGCGATCCTACTCCTCCGTGCTCTTCCCGAAGATGCGCTTGATGAAGCCGCCACTCGATGGGGGTGTGGATTCAGGCGGCGGCGTCAGCTCGGCAACCCGCGCGCGGGCCTCCTCGTGCTCTGGCTTGAGCTCGAGCACCTTGCGGAACTTGGAGAGAGCGCGGCTGCGCAGACCGCCGCTGAGGTAGAGCGCACCCAACAAGTAGTGCGCATCGATGTCTTTGGGGTCGTCCTCGAGTGCAAGATTGAGCTGCTCCTCGGCACGTTTCACCCAGTTGGGGTTCTTGAGATAGCACCTGGCGAGCACGAGACGGGCGCGCACGCGCATCTTGCCGCGCGTCTTGGCCACTTGCGGCTCGACCGCCTGGATCGCATCCCAGTACTTCTCCCCCAAACAAAGCTGCTCCGCTTTTCGCACTGCCTCGTCGGCGAGTCTGGTCTCGATCCCGCTGTCGCCCGACGAGCTTGGCCCGTTCAGCGTCGTTGCGGCAGCCTGGCGTGGCATCTTGCTCACGAGCAGGGCCTCGTACTTGCCGCGCCGCGTCGGGTCTTTGAGGACGTCGAACGCCTCACCGAGGCGCACCAGGATCTCCTCGATCTTGTCGCTCACGTCGGCGAAGGCCGGACCGCGATAGACGTCGGGGTGATAGCGCTTGGCGAGCTGGAAGTACGCCTCTCGTATCTGGACCTCCGTGGCAGTGCGCGGTAGGCCGAGGATCTCGAAGTGGTTCTTGGCCTTGAGATCGCGATGAAAGTCGAGAACGTCCTGGTGTCGCTGCGCGTCGATGTCCGTCTCATTTGCGGTCTTCGCCGAGACAGTCGCCGGGCTCGCTGCCTGCGCCGTCTCGGTGGGCTTGCCCGGTGTGGGCAAAGGCGGAGCTGCGTGTGCCTGCGGCGGCGGCGCGTGCGTCGGCCGCGCGGCAGGGACGCTGACGTCGAGGAACTCGACTAGGCCGGCGCAGTGCAGCCCGAAGAGACCCTGCACAATCTCGTCTGCGCTCGCCGGGACGAGTTGCGCCACCTGTCGCGCGCTCAGCATTCCGTCTATGCGGGAGAGCAGGTAGCCCTCGGTCGGCTTGAGCGTGATCTTCTGGAAGCGCAACAGCGGGTCCGTGGACAGGGCCAAGACGCGGTCAAGGTCGCCGAGCGCGTAGCGCGCGACGTTCACGTCCCCAAGACCGGCGATCGCCGCGAGAATGAGATCGCCCGTCGACACGCCGGGCACGACGTCGGATGCCTTGGCGCTATCTCCCTCTTCGAACGCCTGTGTTCCCTCGGTCCACCCGGCCACGCGCTGTATGACCGCTCGGACCTGGTCCGCGCGCGCCTGCTCGAGCTGCGCAGCGTCGACGACACCGCGGTCCCGCACGGCGCTCAGCAGGGGCGCGTGGTCGCGCGCCGCGGTCTCTGCAATCTGGGCAGCGGCGTCGGCTGCCAGCAGGCTGCGCGTCACCAGCAGCTGCGGCAGGCTCAGCTCGGGCACGCTGCTCTCGACGTCGACCACCTGCCCCTGCACGAAGCGCAGCACGTGGTACTCATCGCCGCGCTCAACGCGCAGGACGCCCGACTTGCGTCCGATGTGGACTTGCCGCAACAGAGCGGGGAGGGCCCCCGCTGTCTGGGTTCCGGGACTCAAGTGCACCCGCCCTCTCGTGGACCGCGAAGAAGTATAGCGCAGAGCGAGGACGGAAAGAGTGCTAGGCTCAGAGCGCGAATGACACGCGCGCACGAAATTGAATTCCTCAAATCGTCGGAGCTGTTCGAGAGCCAAACGGACAGCGTCCTGACAGCTGTCCTGGCGCAGGGCCGGCTACTCGAGATGGGGCCTGGTGCCTATGTCTTTCGGCAGGGCGAGGCAGGCGATTGTCTCTACATCGTCAAGAGCGGCGTGCTCGAGGTGTTGGCGACTCGCCCCGACGCGGAGCGGCCGATCCCGATCGTCTACCTTGGGATGGGCGAGGTGCTCGGCGAGTTGGCTTTGTTGACCGGCTCACCCCGTTCCGCCAGCGTGCGCGCGCCCGAGCGCGCCGAGCTTTTCACGCTGGACAGAGCGGTCTTCTTCGACCTGATGGACTCACTTCCGGCATTCGCGCGCAACCTCTGCCTGGTGCTGGCGCGCCGTCTGGAAGCGACGACGCTCAAGCTGCCGTATGCCGCCACCAAGCAGTTGCAGGGCAACCTGCGCTACTTCGACCTGGCCACGGTGATCCAGACGCTGATCGCCTCGCGCCAGACCGGCACGCTCAGCGTGACTCAGGAGGGCAGCAAGCACAAGGTCGCGGAGATCGTCTTTCTCAAGGGCAACGTGGCCTCGGCCAAGCTGCAGCACCTCAGCGGCGACGACGCGCTCTTTCAGCTCTTCCAGTCGCCACTGGAAGGAGAGTTCGCTTTCAGCGGGCGCCATGTCGACGAGGGCGAGGTCCAGAGCGACATCACGATGCCCGCCATCTCGCTGCTGATGGAGTCCGTGCGCTTGCAGGACGAGCTGTCTCTGCTGCAAACGCGCATCCCAGACCCGCAGACGATTTTCCACCAGAAGGCCACACAGCTCAGCTGGGACGAAGCGGACACGGTCGATCTAGTCGCCGCGGTGTGGTCGCGTCTGAAGAAGGGCGCCTCGGTGCTCGACTTGCAGCGCGAGATCCCACGCTGCACCTATGCGATCTACCGCACTCTGGCGATGCTGCTCGACAGCCGTCAGATCGAGTGACGCCCTAGCGCCGCCCTGCCTCGCGCAATTTGTGGCGCGCCTCGCTCTCCTCTTTTCGCAACTCGTCGATCTCGTCTGAGAGTCGCTCCATCCTCTGGCGCTTGCTGAGGAACAGGTAGTTCATGACCTCGAGCGCGACCGCGGCAGCCAGGGCAATGACCAGGCCCCAGACGATCAGGCCCACGCTCCACGTCTGCGCGTCGAACGCGACTTGGTAGAGCACGTAGGCGAGGCCCACGTAGAGGCCGTGTACGCCGATGCCTAGGCGGCCGCGGGCGCCCTCTAGTTCGTCCTCGAGGCGCTCGCGCCTGTCCTGCAGGTTCTTGAGCGCCGCCTTGAGGGGCGCCACGTCGCTGAGCACAAGACGCAACACATCGCCGCGCAAGATGCGATTCGTGGCGCCGCAGATCCCGCATCTGATGACATCGCCATGGCCGTAGTTGTCCGGCACGCCGATCTCCGCCGGACAGTTGGCGCAACGTGCCGTCGTGTTCTTGTCGTCCATTGCCCGTCTCCCCCGGC
>PMCG01000122.1:0-3176 GCA_003155335.1 Acidobacteriota bacterium | reverse complement strand
GCGGGCGGTGCGCGCTATCATCGGAGCCACGGGGCGCGTCAGCCTCCCGGAAAACCTGCATGCGACACCTGGGGTCCCCGACGCTGTTTCTCTCGCGCCTGGCCCTCAAGATCCTCGTGATCTTGTTGCTGTGCGGCGTGCTACCGGTCGTCCTGACCGGTCTGCTGACGCAACGCCGCAGCGAGGATGTTCTGCGCGAGCGCGTGAGCGACGCGCTGACCACGCACCTCGGCGAGCGCAAGGCCGAGATTCACGCCTGGATGGGGGACCGCCTACGCGATGCCACGCGTTGGGCTTCCGCCTTTATCGTGTTCGACGCGGTTGAGACGATGATGCGCGCCGGCGGGGACGCGAATCGTGCGCG
The DNA here is from genome assembly GCA_003155335.1 of Acidobacteriota bacterium. Classification (GTDB taxonomy): domain Bacteria; phylum Acidobacteriota; class Vicinamibacteria; order Fen-336; family Fen-336; genus FEN-336. Next base: position 2,812 of record PMCG01000122.1, on the reverse strand, counting down.
GGAGCTCAACGACTACTTGCAGTCGGTGCTCGGGAATACTCGCGTCTACGAGTCGCTCTTCGTGGTCAATCGTCAGGGAGACGTCCTGGCGGCGACACGCGCTGAGCGCCTCGAAAAATCAGTACGCCGACAGTTGGCGGATAGAACGGACCTTGAGCAAGAGAGCGTGCGTCTTGTCGTGCGCTCGGAAGTGCTCAACCGCGCGACGCTCTTGGCGCTCTACCCCATCCGCGGACAACGCGGCACCACCTTGGCGTTTCTGGTGGAGCGCATCGACCTGCGCGAGCTGGAGCCCCTGCTCAGGAAGTTGGATGGGCCGCTAGCGCTGTCGTTCTGGCTGCTGGACCGCGACGGCAACGTCTTCGTCCGCCGTGGTGTCGTGGCAGAGGCGTCGAAGCCGCTGACGCTGGATTTCTCGAGAAGCGAGCTCGTTCGGGAAGGCACACTCGACGACTCCGCGCGCGCGCTTTACTGTCTGACGGCCCTTGCGCCACCGCTGGGAGGCTATCTCGTCGCAGGGATCGGCTCGGCCGAGGCGCGCGAGTCTCTCGCGAAGGCTGGTTGGCCCATTCTCGTCGTGGCCTTGGTCGGGATCAGCGCCTTGGTCGTCGCTTTCCTATGGGCAACGCGCGGCGTGTTGCGGCCGATCCTGTTCCTCTCCGAGGGCGCGCGGCGTCTGAGCGCGGGCGATCTCAACGTCTACCTCCCGGTGTGGGGACGGGACGAGATCGGGGCGTTGACAGCCACGTTCAACGAGATGATCCGGCGCATACGCGAAGGCCGGGAGGCGATCGAGGACGCGCGCGACGAGCTCGCCCGCGCGAACGAGGATCTGCGCGCGGCCAACCAGACGCTCGAGGAGCTGGCGATCACCGATGGCCTGACGGGTCTGTACAACCACCGTCATTTCCAGGACAGCCTCGAGCGCGAGATCCGGCGCTGCGATCGCGAGGGCCGGCCCTTGAGCCTGCTGATGATCGACATCGACCATTTCAAGCAGTTCAACGACCGCTGGGGTCACACCGAGGGCGACGCAGCGCTCAGGCGCGTAGCGGGTCAGATCATGAAGACGATTCGCGCCAGCGACTCGGCCTTTCGCTACGGGGGCGAAGAGCTGGCGGTGCTGCTGCCCGGCTGCATGAAGGGGCAAGCGCGCGAGGTGGCTGAGAAAGTGCGCCTGGCCGTGGCGGACAGTTGGTCGCGACGCGCCACGCCGGCGCCGTGGCTGACCGTGTCAGTCGGCGTGGCCACCTCGCCAGACGACGCGCGCGTGGCACGCGGCCTTGTCGATGCTGCCGATGTCGCCCTGTATGCTGCCAAGGCTCGCGGTCGTGACTGCGTCGTCGTGGCCGAGGCCGTTGGCCCTGTCAGCACCTCCGAGCCCTGAGCCAGGCGCTAGCGCTCGTCGGCTCCGCCGGGCTCCAAGTCGAGCTCCTTGCGCAGCAGGCGCTTCAAGACCTTGCCCGTGCTACTGCGCGGCAAGCTGTCGCGGAAGATCACTTTGCGCGGCACCTTGAAGTTCGCCAGGCGCTCACGGCAGTGGGCCATCAGCGCGGCTCCTGTCTCGCTCGCCCCCGCTTTCAGCGCGACCACCGCGAGCGGAACTTCGCCACGGCGTGCGTCAGACGCACCAATGACAGCCGCGTCCGCGACGGCTGGGTGCGCATAGAGCACCTCCTCGACCTCGCGCGGGTAGACGTTGATGCCGCCGACGATGAGCATGTCCTTCTTGCGGTCGACGATGTAGAAATAGCCGTCCGCGTCGCACTTGCCCAAGTCGCCGGTGTGGTACCAGCCGCCACGCATGGCCTCGGCCGTGGCCTCGGGTTGGTTGTGATACCCCAACATCACGTTCTCGCCGCGCACGACGATCTCGCCGACGACTTCGGGCGCGACCTCGCGATCCTGCTCGTCGAAGATCCTCATCTCGACGCCCGGCAGTGGCAGGCCGATGCTGCCCGGCTTGCGCCGCCCGCCGAGCGGGTTGACCGACGTCGCTGGCCCGCACTCGGTCGGGCCGTCGCCTTCGAGGATCGGCACGCCGAAGCGCTGCTCGAATGCCATCATGACCGCCACCGGCATGGGTGCGCCGCCCGAGAAGCAGGCCCTGAGACTCGATAGATCGGGCTGGCGCTCGGCCGGGATCTGCAGCATCGCGCCGTACATCGCGGGCACGCCAGGGAAGACGCTCGGCCGGACGCGTTCGATGACCTCCAGAACGCGCACGGGATGGAAGCTCTCGACGATCGTGAAGGATGTGCCGCCCAGCAGGGCCGCGTTCTGACAGACCGTCGCTGCAAAGGAATGGAACAGCGGCAGCACGCACAGGATGTTGTCGCTGGCGGTCATGTGCAATGCGGAATGGACCTGGCGCGCGTTTGCGATGAGGTTCTTGTGCGAGAGCAGCGCGCCCTTGGGCCGGCCGGTCGTGCCGGAGGTGTAGAGGCACGCGGCCGCGTCGTTCTCGNNTGCGCAGAGCCTCCTGCGCCGCGCTGAGCTGTGGCGGTGCAGTGACGACCGCCTTGGCGTTGGCGTCGCCCCAGATGTACGCCAGCTCGGCGGCCTTCAGCAGCGGATTGGCCGGGACGATCACAGCGCCAAGCTCGGCCGCGGCGTAGTAAGTCTGCGTCACCTCTGGACAGTTGCCGAGCAGAACCGCGACGCGGTCGCCGCGCGTGATGCCGCGGGCCGCCAGGCCGCGGGCGAGCCGCCGCACGTCGGCCGCCAGCGCGCCGTACGAGATCGTGGTGTCCTTGAAGACGATGGCGCGCCGTTCGGGATAGCGCTCTGCGCCGATCGCGATGATGTCCGA
>PMCG01000243.1 GCA_003155335.1 Acidobacteriota bacterium | reverse complement strand
CAGGCGTCGAGGCAGGCTCCGGGCGCGGAGACCACGAGACCGGTGTGCGTGAGGCCGTGCGCCGGGTCGTAGCTCAAAGGCGCGCCAGAGAGGGCGAGCACGGCACAGCCGGCCTCGCGCGCGATGGCCGCGCCTGCGGCCGTGTCCCACAGGCGGATCGGTCCCAGGCGCGGATAGACGTCGGCCTGGCCCTCGGCGACGGCGCAGATCTTGAGCGANNNAGAGACAGTCGACCGGCGGGACGTAGATGGCGCCCAGGATCGGCGCGCCGTCCTCGACCAAGGCGATGTTGACGGTGTATTCGGGCAGTCCCTTGACGAACTCCTTGGTGCCGTCTAGCGGATCGACCAACCAGAACAGGCGTCCCGCGCTCGCGAGGGCCTGCTCGACGTCGCCCTCTTCGGACACGACCGGCAGTCGTGGTTCGAGCGCAGCCAGGCCGTCCAAGATCACGCGCTCGGAAGCGAGGTCGGCCTGCGTCACCGGCGAGCCATCGGCCTTGGCCGTCACGTCCCCGGCGCCGAGGCGCGTGGCCAGGATCGCCTCGCCTGCGCGCCTCGCCAGCGCGCCAACTTCATCGACGAGCCGCGCGAGCTGCCGATCGTCCATCAGGCGCTAGCCGTGGAGGAGTCACTGGTCCCGACGTAGCCCTCCTTCTCGAGGTGCAGCAGGATCGCCTGCACGCACTCTTCCGGAGAGAGCTCGCTGGTGTCGATGACGATGTCGGCGTCCTGCGGCTCTTCATAGGGGTCGGAGATGCCGGTGAACTCCTTGATGATGCCCGCGCGCGCTTTGGCGTAGAGACCCTTGCGATCGCGCGTCTCGCAGACGCTCACAGGCGTGGCGACGTGCGCCAGCAGGAAGCCGCCGAGCGGCGCGATCATCGCGCGCACCTCCTTGCGCACGGCGTCGAAGGGCGCGATCGGGGCGCAGATGGCGATGCCGCCGTTCTTGGTGATCTCCGAGGCGACAAACCCGATGCGGCGGATGTTGAGGTCGCGGTGCTCGCGCGAGAACCCCAGCTCGGAAGAGAGGTTCTTGCGCACGATGTCGCCGTCGAGCAGCGTCACTGGCCGGCCGCCGAGCTCGAGCAGCCTGACGAGCAGCACGTTGGCCAGAGTCGACTTGCCGGAGCTGGGCAGGCCCGTGAAGAAGACGGTGAAGCCCTGCTGCGCGCGCGGCGGATAGACGCGCCGCAACTCCTGGATCACTTCGGGGAAGGAGAACCACGGCGCGACCTCTCGTCCCCAGGCCAGGCGCGAACCCAGCTCTTCAGGGCCAATCGTGCGCGCCTGGGCCCCAGCGGGGAGGGCATTGACGGGGAGAAAGGCGGCGCGCTCCTCGACGTATGCGCGCTCGGGGACGCGGGCAAGTTGGATCTTGAGCTCGGTCGCTGCCCGTGTCAGCGCCGGATCCGACGCGCCGACCACGCCGCCGCGCACGATGAAGTGCGTCGCGCCGCAGTTCTGGGCCACGATCGCGTTCAGCAGGAGGTCGCGCGCGCCGGTCTCGCGCGGCGCCAGCGGCAGCAAGTTGAGCTGGGCTGTCCCGTGCGGATAGGTCCTGACGACGGACTCGAGGCAGCGGATGCGGGAATAGTGGCTCGTCTCCCAGTAAACCGAGGTGGCCACGCCGAGCTGGATGAGCAGATCGGCCTCGAGCTCACGCCCCGCGGCCAGGGTCAGCTGCTGCTCGGCGCGGTGCATCACCTCGCCTGTGTGGAAGGCGGCGACACGATTCCAACCCAGCGTGGCGAAGTGCTCGCGCAGCGCGGCCGGCGTCAGGCGCAGCTCGGCGAAGTCATAGTGGTGCGGCCGCTCTGAGCCCTCGACGCGGCCACCGACGGCCCAGGCGCCGGTTTCGCGCAGGATGTGGCGCGGTCCAGGCTGCTCGGTGTCGGTGGAGGCACAGAGCGCCTGCGCCTGCGCCGGTAGATCGAGGGGCCAGGTCTCCTCGACGTGGAGCACGGCGACGATCACGCCTTCGACGTCGCGCAGCGCCAGCGGTTGACCNNTAGTCGCCGCGTCGCATGAAACCGGCGAGAGGTGAGAACGCGCCCGAGACCAGCAGTTCGAGGTCGGCGATCTGGCGAGGCTTGAGCGACCACGACGGCATCTGCTTTGCCTGGGCCTTGATCTCGGCCGCACGCGCTGGGCCGACCAGCAGATCGACCAGTGTGCCGCCATAGGCTGTGATGAGGTGCGAGGACATGCGAGGTTTCTCCTGAATCCGTTACAGCGTGACTTTGAAGAGGCCCTTGAAGGCAAAGGCGAAGACGATGGACAGCGCGAAGAAAGGGATCATCCAGTTCATGCCGAAGCCCAGCACGCGCACCTCACGCTCGGCGTAGCTGAGGCGGATGGCGCGGATCGGGTTGTCGCCGGGGAGCGGCGACTCGGCAGGGTTGAGCAACTGCTCGAAAACGCCGCCGCTCGCGCGCGTCGGTGACAGACGCAGGACTTGGCTCGTCACGCGCACGCTCTTGGTGACACGTTCGGCGCCGTTGACCGCGAGACCCAGCTCGTAGTCGCCGTCGTGTTCGGCGATGAGGCGCCAAGCCAGGCGCGACTGGGAAGGGAGCCAGGCCGGGCCGATCTCGGAGCGCAAGCCAGGTGGCAAATCGAGTGCGGCCTGCGGCCGTCCAACGCTGCCTAGCTCGCGAGCGACATCGCACTCCAGGAGGAAGGGTTGCCCAGTTCGGAGCGCTCGATAGCCGTAGTGATACTCGAGTTGCGCCATGACCAGCACGAGCGGCGGCAGGATGAAGATCATCGGCACGAGCGTGAGACCCAGGTAGCGCCCGTTGGCCCGCAGGATCTCGACCTGCGCGCGCAGGATGGCCCTAAGATCGTCGTTGAACAGGCGCATCTCAAAGAGGCCCGCGTGGATGCGCCGCTTGACTGCCGCCATCTGCGTCTGGTTCGAAGTGCGTTTGAAGACGACGAGCATCACAACGGAGACCGCCAGCGACACGAGCGCCAAGGGCACGATCGGCGGCCAGCTCGCAAACGGAGCCAGCGCGAGATCGAAGAGCCAGCGTAGCGTGGCGTTCAGTGCGGCCATCGTGTCACCATCNNCCCAGCCCGCGCAGGCGCTTCTTGATCTCTTCTTCCGAAGTCGCGCCGTCGAGCTTGCCCAGCTCCTTTTCGAGGGCGTGGGCGATGAACTCCTCGACGGACGAGTAGCCGGCGATCTCGGCGTAGCGCTTGACGCGCGCTACCAGGTCCTTGTCGAGCTTGACCGCCTTCTTTTCGAACATCGCGAATCCTCCGAA
>PMCG01000271.1 GCA_003155335.1 Acidobacteriota bacterium | reverse complement strand
TCGCAGGCCTGGCCGATCACTATCGGCCCGGACCCAATCACCAAGACAGACCTGAGCGTGGGATCTTTGGGCATTTCTACTGGCTCATCTCGCGGGAAACTCCCTGGGCGTCGGTATCCGATTCTGTCGGCCAGTCGTTGGCCGCGCGCAAGCGACCACAGGCGGCGACATTATGGACCGGATACCGCGGCTGCCGCCATCGTTATCGTTTGCCGGGCCCAACGGGCATCAGTACTGCGCACAGCCCTACTGCGCCTTGAGCCGGGACTGAATCTGCTTCCAGGTGGTGAGCAGCGTCTGTCGCATNNCTTCCAGCTTGCGACAGGTCTGCAGCAGGATGTCGTCGGCAGCGCCGCGAGTCCGCAGTTCCTCGAGCCCCGCACCTATGTCAGTCAACACGCGCTCGATCTCGATGACGTACTCACGCAGATCTGGATCGAGAGGGTACTGCACCTCCTCTGCCGCGACCTCGGCCTCCGCTGCCGGCTCCTCGGACAGCAATGCCTCGAGCGGACTCTGCTGGTCGGCCGCCCTTGCCTGCGACTGCCTCACGTCTCGCTCGCGCTTGAGCTCGGCCCAAGCCCGAGAGAACAAGAACGGGAACAACGCGTTCGCCAACTCGAACTCACGCTTGGCGCCTTCATCTCGCGTACGATAGTAGCGCCGGATGAAATGCTTGATGCGGACGATCTGTCGCTCCTCTTTCTCCTCGATGATCACCCGTGCAGCCGCTGCCAGCTCCTTGACGCGCTCGTCGATGAGGCGGTTGTAGTCCGCTGTGCGCACGTCGTCCCAGTCGTAGTCATGGCCGTAGAGGATGTGCGCGTTGGGCTCGCCGTAGTTGGCGTAGATGATCAGGTTCACGCGGCGGACCAGAGTCTCCGTGACGCGGTCGAGCACGGGGCCGCGGTCCTCGATCTGAATGTGGTACTGCGTACCGGAGCTGGAGGCGTAGTTTTGGTTGACTCCCATCACCTGACAGCGCTGCGCGTCTAGCAGAGCATTTGACGCCGGGGTCGCGCCTGCCTGGCTGGCGTCACTCGGAACTGAGGGGTTCAAACGATAGCGCTCCCTAGCACTCCTTGGACTGTGTATTCTAGCGATCTGTGCGCCCGCCCGGCAACCCGGGGCCGGGCAAACGCGCTATGCACGAGGCTTGGCGCGTGCTCGCCGCGCGCGCTTGATCACTCGCAGTCCGACAACGCACGCAGCCGGGTAGATACAGAAGCCCTGCTGCGCAGGGACGTCCTCGTCGACGGTCGTGGTCGTGACGACTGCATCGAGACCGCTCGCGTCCGGATGGCGGTCCCAGAAGACGGCGTAGGACGTGCGCCGCTTCAAAGCGGCCTTCTCGGGATCGCCGATGGGATCTTCGTAGATATCGACCCAGTCGATCTGCACCAGATCGCCACGTGCCGGGGGGCGTTTGCCCGCCCGTGAGGTCATGCCTTCTCCCCAGCGTCCGGATGCCACCAAGCGCCGCGCGCTGCTGCCCTTGCGTACTCGCATCGCGTCAGGCCACCTCGCCAGAGGCGGCGCCCAGTTGCTTGAGAAGGGCCAGGTAGCCCCGCAGCGCGTCCCGTTCGGTGAAGATCCCCACGAGCCGTCCCTCCGAGACGACAGGCAGGCCGCCGACTTTCGCCGAGATGAGCAGCTCCACGGCCTCCGCGACCCGCGCCCCGACGTCGATGGTGACCGGCTCGCGAGTCATGACGCGCGTCACCGGCGTTTCGTCCAGGATCATCTCGTACTCTTCCGAGGCAATGGCCGAGAGCGGGCTGGGCAGACTGCGCTTCACGTCGCGATCCGTCACGATGCCCGCGAGCCGACCGTCTGCCCCGAGGACGGGGATGTGGCGAAGGCGCCGCACCATCACGAGCTCGACGGCATCGCGCAGCATGGCGTCTTCCTTGAGCGTAGCCGGCTCACGCGTCATGAGCTCGCGCACGTAGCTACCGGGCATCGGCCCCCCTCCTCCCCACTCCGCGCGCCACTCCGCCGCTTCCGGTACAGGATTGAACACCGGCGTGGGTGACTCGGTCCACGTGAGGCGCTTCTATTCTCCCACATCCTGAGAGCCGTTGGCCCACTCCCCGGGGCCCATCAGGATCTGGTGCGGCCGGTAGCACGCCTTGTAGGACATCTTGCGGCTCCCGGCCACCCAGTAGCCCAAATAGAGGCACGAGTGCCCCTGCTGGCGGCACGCCTCAATCAGCCAAAGCACGTTGTACACGCCCAACGAGCGGCCCCCTACCGCTGGGTCGAAGTAGCAGTACACGGCACTGACGGCCTCGGGCTCGATGTCCGCAATGGCCACGCTGACCAGCCGCCCACGATGTCGGTAGCAGATCTCGATCGTCTCCACGCCACTTTGGTACAAGAAGCCCCGGAACTCCTCCGGCGAGCCGTCCATCTGTCCGTCGTGACGGCTGTGGAGGTACGCCTCGTAGAGCGCGTGCTTCTCGTCGGTGGGCTCGGGACGCCCCACCGTCACGTCCAGATCGGCGTTGCGAGCCCAGCATCGCCTCTGGGCGCGGGAGGCCTCGAATCCGGCCACCGGCACGCGTATCGCACGGCACTCCCGGCAGCCCACGCATTCGGGGCGATAGAAGGTCAGACCCGAGCGCCGGAAGTTGAGATCCATCACAGAGTGATAGAGACCCGGGAACGGGGCCTCGACGCGGAACGCCACGTAGCGAGCCGAGCGCCCAGGCAAATAGGAGCAGGGGTGCTCGGGCGTGGCTTCGAGCTGGCGGGAATCGAGTACGGTGGCCAGCCTGCGAACTCGCTCTTGATGCCTCTCTACTGCGAACATCGCCAAGATTCTGGCCAGAAACGACGCTCAGGGTGTGTCCCTAGAGCCGCTGCTCGAGCTCCTCCACCAGCGCCGAGAAGAGCGTGATGATGTCCGCATTCGCGCGACGCAGCCGACCTGCCAGGTGCTGGGCGATGCGGCGCGTGGTCAGAAGACCGGCGGCCGGATGCCTGTCGCCCCAAGCCTGGAAACGCTCACGGGACACCACGACGAACTCGCAGTCGCTCTCGGCAACGACCGATGCCGAGCGCCGCTCGCGGTCCAGGAGTGCCAGCTCCCCGAAGAAGCCGCCTTCGCTTCCGGCAAGGACGGTGACTGTGTAGGCGTCATCGTATAGGGTGTGTTTCTCGACGCGCACGCGGCCCGCACAGATGACGTACATCGCGTCGCCTTCCGTGCCCTCCGTGATGACCATTGCGCCTGCCGCCGCCCGCTGGTTTTCGCAGGAGAGCGCCAGATCGTCGAGCGCCGCACTTTCGCCAGCGAGGTCCTGGAACAGCGGGCAGGCATCGAGCAACCTTCGCCGCTCGCGGTTCATCGCTTGGCCTCACTGGTTGCCGGCGTGCCGCGCGGCAACACCAGGGCCCGGGCGTGGGTCCCAATGACATACTCGTCGCCGGGGTTGAGCACCGGCCGATTGGCCACCAGCTCCTTGACGCGGCGCAGGTTCTCGACCAGGACACCGACGTTGGCTGTCTTCTGCGCCTCGCGCAGGGCCTTGCGCTTGATCGTCAGGGGCTGGCCGGTGTTCTCGAGCAGACCGATCAGCAGACGACCGCTCTCTGCCTTGACCCGCGCCGCCAACTCACCGAAGGTGCGCCCGGCGAACTCAGCCGGAATCGCTTCGCCTGTCAGACCGCCGCCATCCGAGATGTCCATTAGCTCTAGCAGCGCCTGCGAGATCCCGGCCGAGGCGGAGGCGCTCACCAGCATGAAGCGGCCATACTCGCGGCTCAGGATGATCTCGTCGCAGTGNNGCCAACCGCAGGTAGTCGACATACTGCCGATCGAGCACTTCCGCGTAGGTATAGACGCCCGGAGCGAGGTTCTCGATGTTCATCAGCGCCATGACCGTGCGCGCATCGATCTCCTGGTCCGAACGGCCGCCCGTGGCATCGGCGAGCACGAAGACTTTGGCCGCGCGCGCGATGTTGGCCCGCTGCAGCACCAGCGGATCGGTCAGCTCGCCGTGCAGGTAGCGTAAGCCCTCGAACTGCCCGCGCAGACCGTCGTTCGCCTCCTCGCCGGCGGAGTTGATGAGCACGAGATGCTCCGCGTTCAACCCGGGGTGCGCTGCGAGCACCTCTTTCACGAGCAGGTGCATGTCGGGCTTCCAGCCCATGATGACGAAATGGCCTGTCAGGTCGTGTGTTTCACTCAACCCACGTCCCTCCTTGATGCGGCGTTCCACCAGTATGCTCGCGATCTTGGCCGTCGCGACACCGACCATTCCCATCCCGAATAGTACGACGATGCCAGCCACCAATCGCCCTGTCGTCGTGATCGGGTAGCGGTCGCCGTAGCCGATCGTGGTCAATGTCACGAGCGCCCACCAGAAACCGTCCTCCAGCGAGCGGAAGCCCTCGTTGCGGCTCCTCTCGATGTAATAGACCAGCCCGCCGCTCACGACCAGCGTGACTAGGAAGTAAAGGACCATGGCGGGCACGTGCTCGGTCTGGAGCGCGTGCCAGACGTGGTGCAGCCTCTCCGAGAAAGAGGATGGCGGACGGCGGGCGGGCCGAGGCATGCTTGAACTCGCGACTATCTTAGCCTAAGCCGGTCAAGTCGCAGCTCAGCCCGACGCGTTCGGCCGTCTGCTAGAGCGAGGCCAGGGAATCGATGGTGCGAACCCCGTCAGCAAGGCAGGCCTCACGCAGCGGCAGGCCTTCGACCGTCGCGACATCCAGCCCCTTTTGGATCGGGTGTGGATGAAGCCGCAGCTCGCCTCGGCCATCCTCGTGATCGCTGTAGGAGCCATGCGTCGTGAGCAGCGCGGCCGAGCCGCCGCTTGGCCCGATGGCGAACACCTGATGGAGTTGCGACTCCTCGCTCCACTCATGCTCGTAGAGCGTCATGTCGAGCAGCGGCACGCCGCCCGCCACCACAGAGACCTGGCGCCGGCCATCGCCGGCCTTGAAGTCCAGCTGTAGGTCTTCTTGCCAGTACGGTAGCGGCCACTGCGGCAGCACCATCTGCCGGATGAGCGCGCTCGTAGTGCCGACGGCATACGGATACAGCCCTGCCTGAGGCATGGCCTGGCCGGGACGCACGAAGGGCGCCACGACCACCGCCAGCACCAGCTCGCCGTAGGGTCCGAACGGACTCTCGTCGAAGTCGAAGACGCTCACCGCCAGGACTGACGTCCCGTGGTGAACTTCCACTGGCTCCAGCGAGGGATGCACGAGCCGTTTGGCCGCCTCCGTGGGCAGCTCGAACGTACCGGTCAGGCCACGTGAGTAACGAAAGCGCGCTAACGACATATCCCCTCTTCCCGCAGCACGCCAGCGATCACGCCCACGGCCTGCTCGAGGTCCGCTTCCGTGTGGGCAGCCGACACCGAGACGCGCAGTCTCGAGCGGTGCTTTGGAACGGCGGGATAGGTCACCGGTTGCAGGTAGAGCCCGCGGTCTTGGATCTTCTCGGCGATAGCGAAGACCTTGGCGTCGTTGTTGACCATGACCGGCATGACCTGCGAAGTCGACTTGCCGATGTCGACGTCCTCCTCCGCGAACCGTCGACGCAGATACGCCACGTTGCTCCACAACTTCGCGCGCAACTGCGGCTCACGCTCGAGTATGCGCAGCCCGGCCAGCAGCCCTGCGGCAATGACCGGCGCCAGGTTGCAGGAGAAGAAGCGCGAGCGGCCAAAGCCGCTGACGTAGTCGATGAGATCGCGCCGCCCGCAGACGAAACCGCCTTGGCCACCCAGGCTCTTGGAGAACGTGCCCAGGTGGAAGTCGATCTCCTGGTCGAGGCCGAAATGCTCGGCCACGCCACGGCCGTTGGGGCCGAAAAGGAACGTCGAGTGGGCTTCGTCGATCAGTACGCGCGCGCCGTGCCGCCTGGTCACCTCCAACAGCTCCGGCAGGGCACAGACGTCGCCGTCCATCGAGTACACGCCCTCGACCACGACCAGCTTCTTGCCCTTGACGCCGGACAGCTTGCGCTCGAGATCGAGTGGGTTGTTGTGTCGGAAGAAGACCGTCTTCGCCTTCGCCAGGATGGCGCCGTCGACGACCGAAGCGTGGGCGTACTGGTCGAGCAGGATCGTGTCGCCCGGCCGCATCATCGCCGAGATGAACCCGACGTTGGCGCTGTAACCGGTGGGAAAGAGGATTGCGGCAGGTTTGTCTTTGAAGTGTGCGATCGCGTCGGCCAGCTCGATGTGAATGTCGAACGTCCCGCTCAGAATCGGCGAGCCGGAAGCCCCCAGGCCGTAGCGCTCGATCGCCTTGATCGCCGCCTCTTTGACCTCGGGCCGGTAGGAAATGCCAAGGTAGTTGTAGGAAGCGAGATTGAGCAGGTCCTGCTCGCGCCCGGTCTTGCCGTTGCGCACTCGCACGTGCGTCGTGGGCGCGCTCGACATCGCTTCGGCATAGAGATAGTAGCCCGCCGGGCGGGCTTCTTTGTACCACTCACGGAACGGAGCGAGCAGGTTTAGAACGTCGTCGCCGGCACCGTAGTAGAAGTTGCTGTAGTCATAGCCTGAAAACGCCGGGCGCTGCTCATCGTCTGTGGGCTCGACCGCCTCCATATGATTCCTCCCGCTGGCGCAACGCGGCGCCGGTCATCGGGTTGGATGCCCGAGAAGTACGGCGAGATGATACCAGGTCCGCCGCACCCCTGGAAGCCCGGCGCAGCGGCTGGAAGCTTGACCGACCGCCCTCGGGTGCTATCCTCAGTTGCGGACAGGCCTTCGTGCCAAAGGGGAGCGCGACATGAGCACGCGGACAATGGGCGACACGACACAGCGCGAGCTGTCCTATCGCAAGCGGCTGATCGAGATCGCGAACATGATCAATTCCGCACCGAGCATCCAGGAGATCCTAGTCGAGATCAAGGACCGCATGCTCGACCTGGTCGAGGCCGAGCGCGTGACGGTCTTCGCGCTCGACACGAAGAACCAAGAGCTCTTCTCGCTGTTCAAGGCCGGCCAGGAAGTCAAGGAGATCCGCGTCCCGAAGTCCTTCGCGTCTATCGCCGGCTTCACCGCGCTCTCGCGCAAGACCGTCAACATTCAGAATGCCTACGACGCCGCTGAGCTGACACGCCACCATCCGAGCCTGCGCTTCGACTCGCGCTGGGACCGCACCTCCGGTTTCCGCACGACGCAGGTGCTAGCAGTGCCGATCCTCTTCGAGAAGTACCTGCTGGGCGTGCTGCAGCTCATCAACAAGCGCGGCGGAGGCGCCTTTACTCTCAAGGACGAAGAAGCCACGGAGGAGCTCAGCCGCATACTCGGCATCGCCTTCTACAATCAGCACCGCGCCGCGCGCAGCAACAAGCCCTCGAAGTTCGGCCTGCTTGTCGATAAGGGCCTCGTGTCGGAGAAAGACATCGAGAATGCCATCGCGACTGCGCGCGTGAACCAGCTCGACGTGACCAAAGTGCTCCTGGACGACCACAAGGTCCCCAAGGAGGAGCTGGGGCGGGCCCTGGCGCAGTTCTACGGTTGCGCCTTCGTCGACCTCGAAGGACGGCGCATTCCGGAGGACATTCGCTCGCGGTTGACGGCCGATTTTCTCAAGAGGAACACCTGCGCCCCGATCGAGAGGAAGGAGGGCACGCTGCTCGTCGCGGTCGAGGATCCTTTCGATCTCACGCGGCTCGACGCGATCAAGGCCATGAACCTCGCGCCACGCCACGAGTTCGCCGTGGCGCTGAA
>PMCG01000272.1:9351-20841 GCA_003155335.1 Acidobacteriota bacterium | reverse complement strand
GAGCACGGCGTTGTACACCAGGCGCCTGCGCTCCCAGTACCGAAGCGCGTCGGTCGCGAGCTCCGGAAGCGCGGGTCGTGCAGGACGCCCGTCGTCTTGCAGCTCAGTCGTCATTGCTGGACGGTCCCTCTCTGCCAAGCATCTCCGTGCACACGTCGGGTAGTTCGAGTTGGCCGGCAGCTTTCTTCACCGCGATCCAGAGGTCCAATGCTCGCCGCGCCTCGCGACGTTGGGCGCGGTTGGGCGGGCCGTGGCGGAATCGCGACAGGGAGATCGTGTGCTTCTTCTCGCCGCGCACCACGAGCAGCCGGCACCTCGGGCAGTCGATGCACATGGTTCCGTAGCTCTCCGGTAGGCTCTCAAGCTCGCTCGCGACGAGCGCTGCCCGCAGCTCGGCCATTCGAGGACCTGGTATTGAGAACTGGTGTTCCCGATGATAGCCGAGCAACATGGCCGCGCCATCGTCGCGGATGTCGAGAACCCACGATCCAGTGACTGCGTCGTTCTGCGCCAACACGCGAAGCGACTGGTAGTCCGACCTCGTGGGCAGCTCTTGGGTCTTCGGCGCCTCAGGCGTTCGTCGACATGCCACAGCGAGTGAAAGGACCACGAGCAGGTTGGGGAGTCGCGAACGCGGAGTCATTCGTCCGTCCAATAGGTAATCGACAACTCTAGGATAGCCGATATCGCAGCGGCAGGGCTCGCCGAAGCGGGGATCGTCGTGCTGCGCGATGGTAGGGGCACGGCGCGCCGCACGGCTGTCCAAATTAGACGGACACGTCCATCGGGCGCCCTTGTATTTCGCTGGGTTAGCGGTGGTTCGGCCATGCCGCGCCGTCCAGGTTGGGCAGGTGCTGTCCAAATTGGACGGGCGCTGGATGGCGACGGGACCGCTGGAAACGGGCCGAATTCGCGCCGATGTGAGGGGTTTCTTTGCGTTTCCGTCCAAAACGGGCGGCGAACCGGTGTTTCCGCGAAAGCTAATTTGGACAAGCCTGCGGCGCGCCGTGCCCCTACTTGACTCGACCGAGCGCTGGCCGCCGCGCTCGATCTGCCTCTCGCGTGACGATCGCCGCAGACTAGATGAGCCGCCCCTATCCCTCTCCCCGCGAGCGGGAAGAGGGGAGCTCAGCTGCGACGGTCCGAGGTGCGGGCGGCAGAGCTCGGCGCCAGCGCCGTAGGGCATTTCGGCAGTCGCGCGGCTCGCTTGCGCCGAGGCAGGGCAACAGGGTCACGCCGCAGGCGTGCCTCGGACGACGCCGCCCCCGGGGAGAGAGATGCTAGAATTCCTGGGAGGTGACGTGATGACCGTCGCGGTCGAGGCCATCTACGAGAACGGCGTCTTGAGGCTCGAGAAACCTCTCGGCTTCAAGGAGCACTCCAAGGTGCGCGTCATCGTCGAGGACGAGGGCGAGACCCAGCCGAATATCGACACTCACGACCTCGCGGGATGGACGGCGATCGATGCCCTGATCGGGATCGGACAGGCACTCGCTCCCGACGTCTCCGAGAGACACGACGACTACCTCTACGACGACCCGCACGCATGATCTTCGTCGACACCGGGTTCCTCTTCGCCCTGTTCGTGAAAGGGGACGCGCATCACCTTAGGGTGCGCGACGTCTTCGAAGAATATCGAGGCCGCAGGCTGGATGACCTTCTGCTCACCACGAACCATGTGATCGCCGAGACCATCACGCTCCTGCGCAACAGAGCGCATCCGGAGCCGCGAGCGCGTCACGGGATCGCCGTGCGCGTCGGGCGTCAACTGCTCTCCGGGCTCCTCGGACGGTTGCACCACGCCACCGAGGACGAAGAGCGCGATGCGCTCACGTACCTCGCCAAGTAGCAGGACCAGAACTACAGCTTCGTGGACTGTCTGAGTTTTGTGGTCATGGAGAAGTTCGGCATTCGCGAGGCGCTTGCCGTCGATTCCGATTTCGCCCACCGCTTCGTAGCGCGCCCCGGCCCGTGACACTGGGTCACGTCTGCTTCTNNGACAGCGCGTCTCAACCGTCAGCATGACTCGGCAGCAGAAGCGATCGCCAAGGTTCGCCTGGGGACGGTGCTAGAATCGCCGTTGCGCGCTTTGGCGCTGCTTGTCGGGCCTGGGATCCCGGACTCGTCAGCGCGAACCCACTCTCATGCTGGAGGCTGTCCACACGTGAGCACCAATAGACTCGCTTTCATTCTCTTGGCCGCGGCCGGCGTGGCCGCGTCCGCCGCTGCCGACACCCCGAAGAACGGCGCGTCGCCGCAGTTCTCTTCGGAGGTCACTCTCGTGACCGTCGATGCAGTTGTGCTGGACGACGCCGGCGATCCGGTGCGCGGCCTGAGCAAGGACGACTTCGTCCTGACCGAGAACGGACAGCCACAGAAGGTCGCCACGTTCGAGGCCATCGTCGCCGGCGCGCCGGTCAGCGAGCCCAAAGAGCCGCCAGCGGTGTCGACCAACGTCGTCCAGGCCAGACAGGTCGGCCGCACCTTCGTGATCGTCTTCGACAGCGTGCACCTGACGCCCGACGGGGCACTGCGTGCGAAGGACGCGATCGGGCGCTTCCTGAAGGACGGGGTGCGCGAGAGCGACACCGTCGGCCTGCTCTCGACAGCGAACGGGATGTGGTGGAGCGGTCGCGGTGCACGCGATCGCGACCACATGCTGCAGCTCCTGGCCAGCCAGCGCGGCGAGCGCATCGACGTGATGCCGTCCGGCGTCTACATCAGCGACGACGAAGCCAGACGCATCATCGAGGAGAACGACGCGCTCGTGAGCAACGTCGTATGGAAACGGATACAACTGACCGGAGTCACTTTGGACACCCCACCGACTGCGAACAGAGGCAGCATGACCGACGGCAGCGCCCAGTCCCAGATCTCGGCGGAGGTGTACCAATTCAAGCCCGAAGTCGAGGCCTATGCCCGGACGCTCTACGACGCGATCCAGAAGCGCCGGCGCGCCACACTCGACGTGCTGCGGCGGGTGCTCGAGTCGCTGACGACCCGAACAGGGCGCAAGAGCGTGCTCCTGGTGTCGGAGGGCTTCGTCGCCGACAATGCCACGCCAGGCTTCCGAGAGGTGATCGAGGTCTCACGCCGCGCGAACACGGCCGTCTACTTTCTCGATGCGCGCGGGCTGGTGGCGTCCACGGGCGACCCCAACTCCAACCGCGGCCAGGTGGTCGGGGACACCGGCCTGGAAGCGAGCTACATATTCCAGTCCGTCGGCAACGGGATGTTCGACCTGGACGCGGACTCGGCCGGCGCTGACCAGATCGCCGATCAGACGGGCGGGTTCAGCGTCAAGCGCACCAACGATCTCACCAAGGGCTTCGACAGGGTCGGCCGCGAGTCAGCCGCGTACTATCTCATCGGCTATTACCCCACCGACGACCGCCACGACGGGTCGTACCGTAAGATCAGCGTCTCGGTCAGCCGCAAGGGAGTGCACCTGCGCGCGCGCAAGGGCTACTACGCGCCGGAGCCGAGCGGCAAGCGGCACAAGGACAAGAGCGAGGAGCAGGACGCCGCGCTGCCCGTGCTGCAGCGAGCGGTCGACGCGCCCTTCCCGCTCGAGTCGGTGCCGCTGCGCGTGAGCGCCTACGTCATGGGCAATGCCAGCCCAAAGGAGGCCAACGTCGTGGTCGCCACGGACATCGACATCCGCGACCTGGCTTTCAACCACATCGACGACCGCGACGTGGACCGGCTGAGCTTCTTCGCCGTCGCGCTCAACATGCAGACGGGCGAGCGCTTCAAGTCGAATCAGAAAGTCATGATGCGCCTCACCAAAGCGACGCGCGAGGGCTACACCCGCTCCTGGTACCCCGCGCTCGCCGACCTCCAGCTCCCTGCCGGCCCGTACCAGCTCAAGGTGGTCGTGGTGGATGAGAACAACGAGCGCGCGGGAAGCGTCGTGCACGAGTTCGACGTGCCCGATCTGTCGGGCTGGCGCATCTCGACGCCCGTGCTGAGCGACGCGCTGTTCGCGCCCAAGGAAGGCGCCCGGCCCCAGCCCGTCCCGCTGGCGCGACGCACGTTCGCCGCCCAGGGCCGGCTCTTCTGTCAGTTCTCCGTACACGGAGCCGCGGCAAACGAGGGCACGCACCTGCCCGAGGTCGTGGCCGGCTTCGCGCTGCAAGACGCCAACGGGCGAGAGCTTTTCCGTGGCGATCCGGCGGCGATACAGCCTGACGCCAACGGCGCTCTGGCGCGGCTGATCGGCCTGCCGCTCAAGGGGCTGGCACCCGGCGACTACTCGCTGCTCTTGACCTTTGAGGACAAGGTCGCCGGCCAGCACTACGAACGCCGCGAGCCGCTGACGATCGCGGCAGACTAGACGCTACCGGCAGAGACCAGACATCAGGGGTCCGCTATCGGCCGGCCCAAGAGGCTCAGTGTAGGTGCCGCACCCTCTCTGCCTTGCCGAAGAGGGCGTCAAAAGTCAGGGCCTCACGACAGCCATTGACGAATCCCACCTGCGCGATCAGGTGGTCGGCGAATCCGCCCCGCCCTCCCTGCCTCGTCGCATCAATGGCCGCTCGCACGAGCTGCGGCGCCTCAGGGGTGACTCCCCGCGTTTGCAGAAGACTGTCCAGGGCCCTGAGAACTCTATCGCGTTCCCACTTGGCGCCCCGCAACACCCAGGACAACTCGGCCATGACGACCAAGGGGATGAAGACGCCCTCCTGGCTCCTGGCCGTTGCCAGCGCCCTGCGAGCCTTGGGCGACTGTCGTGGATCGTCTCCCAGAAACGCCCGAGCCCAGACGTTGGTGTCCGCGACGATCACCACTTCCTCCGGATCTTGGCAGCGTGCATGTCCTCGGCGGTCATCGGCCGCTTGGGCCGCGGCCCCTGGTCAGCCAGGGCCCAAAGGTCCTCTATGTCGTACAAGACCGGCTCGCCCTGGAATCGTCCCGGCGTGTCCACCACGAACCGGATCCGGCTTCCGGTCCGAATTCCCAGCCGCTGGCGGATGCGCTTCGGAAGAGTGATCTGTCCCTTTGAGGTCACCGTCGCCTCGGCCGCGAGGGTTTGGTCGGGTCTTGCGAGGCTCATGTCTGCGCGCCTCCTCCTTACATCTTACAGCATTTCGACTTACTGAGTCTTGGCCCATGAGCGCGCGACGCCCGCGACAACAGCGAGATCCCGCACTCGCACGGCATTGGGCTCCTTCAGGATGACATTCTGCGGGCCACCCCATGACGGATGGCCCGCAGGATCACCGCGTCGCTGCTGCCGCCTACTTCTTCTTCAGCGCCAGCAGCATGTCCTGCGCGGACTTGAGATTGCGCGCGTTGGCGGGGTTCATCGAGACGTATTTCTGCAGCAAGGCCAGGCTATCGGGCACCCGGTTCTGGGCCACCGCGATCACGCCGAGGTAGTAGTAAGCCTCGGCATCGGCGGCATCGGCCTGTTTGACCTTTTCGAACAGCGTCAGCGCCGCGGCGTAGTTCCCTTCGTTGAAGCGCGCCAAGGCAAACAGGGACAGCAGCCGAGCGTCGCTCGGGCTGGCCTTGAGACCGCTCTCGCAGACCTCCGCGACCCGTTGGAGCTGCTTGAGGTTGAAGAACATCGCTGCCGCGCGACGGTAGGCCTCGACGTCATCGGGCTTCAACTCCGCGGCCTTGAGATAGGCCGTCGCGGCGGCATCCCACTGCTGCTTCTTCTCGTAAACCAGGCCGAGGGTCAGCCGCAGCATCGCGACGGAAGGGTGCTTCTCGATGAGCGCCGCGAGCACTGCCGCGGCCCCGTCGAGCTTCTGGGAGGCCAGCGCCTCATCGCCCGCCTGCCGGGCCGCGTCCGCGGCCTCGAGCTGAACGACCGCGACATCGTACTCCGCGGCCAGGGCGGCGAACTCCTTGCGCTCGGCCTCGAGCTGCTTCATCGCTTCCGGACTGAGGAGCGCCGGCGCGCGGGGGTCGTCGTTCTTCCACAGGGTCACGGCCGGCAGCGCGGTCGCTGGGCCGCCGAGTTGAACGAGGACCGGCTCCGGTATCTGCCACGTGCGGTAGCCCTCCTTGGACGCGGTGACGCGCCAGGGCCCTGACGTCGATGACGTGATCTGCACGAACGTCCCGTCCTTTTTCGTCTTCGAGGTGTAGGAGACCGCGACCCCGCGCACTGCGTCGACCACCACGGTCGCGCCGACCACAGGCGCGCCGTCTCCGTCGTGGATGGTGCCGCTCACAGTGCCGGTCAGACCAGCCGCTTCGCCAGAGCTTGCGGCGAGGGTCAGCGCGATCCCAGCACACAGTACCAAGCGCTTCTTCATCATCAACCTCCCAACCCGTCCGGCCGTGCCCATGATGCCGGATCGCAAGCGCGCATAGTCTCTCACGACTTTGCCGACGCGGCCTCCCGAACCCAATTGCTCCTTGCCAGAACCTACCTGACACCCGCAACGAAACCGGTCTCTACTGCGTCAGCCGTCGCGAAGTGCAGGAACGCCAACTAGTTGGATCGGCGGGGGGTGGCACAGGAGATTTAGGACTTGACAAGCGGTTTCGAAGGACAGATAAAGGTACCGCTTCACCCGTTGGCGTCGGAGGCACGGGACGACATCATGAGCGATGATGGGCACGCTCCTCGGGTTGGGAGTGTTTTGCTTTGGGTGTGGGGAAAGCCTTCGACATGGTGTTTAAAGGAGTCAAAACCGTGATTAGGAGACTAGGTCGAACAAGGCGGCTAGCCGTCCTAGTTCCCGCGCTCCTGATGGTCTTTGCCGGCGCTGCGCTGGCCCAGAGGACCACCGGAGAGTTGCGTGGAACAGTGTACGACGCGAGCGGCGCGGTCGTGCCGAACGCGAGCGTGACCGTTGCAAACCAAGACACCGGGCAGTCGTCGCAACAGGCGGCGGACGCAAGGGGCGAGTTCACCTTCCCGCTCTTGCAGCCCGGCAACTACAAGGTCCAGGTTGCGGCACCCGGCTTCAAGAAGTACACGAGGCAGGACGTGCCGCTGCGCTCCCTCGAAACAGCGACGGTCCAAGTCAAGCTCGAGGTGGGCGGCGCGACAGAGGAGGTCGTCGTCCAGGCTCAGACCGAGCAGGTCAACGTCTCGAGCGGCGGCGTGGCGCAGCGCCTCAACAAGGAGATGATCGCCGAGTTCCCCAACCTCAACCGTTACGGCTTCTCCAACGCGAGCCTGCTGCCCGGCGTCAACCAGTACGAGGAGCGGCGTGAGACCCTCGACGCATCGGTCGCGGGTGCCGCAACGGACCGCAACTCCTTCTACATCGACGGTGCCGAGGCCACCGACCCCTGGCGTGGCTGGTCGCCCCGTCAGCCGGTTGCCGACGCCTTTGACGAGATCGTCGTCAGCACCGCCGGCTCCACGCCGGACACTGGCGCCAACTTCGGCGGCACGTACAACGCCGTCCTGAAGTCCGGCACCAACACCTTCCACGGCGGCGCGTGGTACTACTTCCGCGAGAAGAGCCTGAACGCCAACACCTGGAGCAACAATTTCTCCGGCGTCCCGAAAGCCGACGACCCGGACAAGTACGTAGGTGGCCAGTTCGGAGGTCCGGTCGTCAAGGACAAGGTCTTCTTCTACGTGACGGTCAGCCGGGAGACAGATCAGCAGGCAATGGCCCAGAACAACATGTATGCGCCGACACCTGCGATGATCAACGGCGACTTCTCCGGGCTTAGCAGCCTTAGCAACTTCACGATCCTCCAACCGAACCCGAACTTCGACCCCTCTGTCAGCGGTTCACAGAGGTCCCTTGGTGCGTTCCCCGGCAACGTGATCCCCAGCAACAAGATCGACCCGGTGGCCAAGGCCTTCTGGGACAAGTACGGGTATTCGATCCCCGCCTATGGCAACACCTGGAACGTCGACTTTGCCAACGAGCGCAAGGTGTGGAACCTCAACGGCCGCGTGGACTTCAACATCAGCGAGAAGCATCGCCTGGCCATCAGCGGCTACTGGTTCGACAACAAGACGACATCGCCCGATGCCCGCGTCGTGAGCATCAGCGGCTTCACCGGCAACAGCTTCCTCAACTCCTCCGGCGTGGGGAAGTCGCACTGGGCCGAGCTGTCCGACTTTCCGCAAACGGTCCTCAACCTGAAGCACACCTGGATGATCCAGCCCAATCTGTTCGTCGAGACCCACGGCGCCTACTCGAAGATGCCGGAACAGGTCACCATGGACGCCTCGTCGCTGGGCACCACGCTCCAGACCCTGGGAGCGAACGACCCACTGCCGCGGCCTGATGCGCCTGAGCTTCTGCCCTCGATCCTCATCGGCAATTGGTGGGGCAGCCCCGAGACCGCGGTGCTGTTCCACGGCTGGACCACGGACTTCACCTCCAAGAGCCTCAGCCTGGGCTCGTCAATGACCTGGATCAAGGAGCAGCACAACGTGAAGTTCGGCGTGGAGTTCCAGAGAGGCGAGTACGTCAACGTCAAGCCGGCGGAAGACAGCACCAACGGAATGAACTTCGACGGCGGCGCCACCTCCAACAGCAATGCAGGGAATGGCGGCACGGGCGCCACGTTTGCCCACGCCTTTGCCGACTTCCTGCTGGGCCGCTTCAACACGTATGGGGAAGCCGACCACTCTTCGTCGGACCTCTCGTCCTGGAACATCGCCGGCTACATCCAAGACCAATGGCGCGCCACTCCTCGGCTGACCGTCACGCCCAGCCTGCGGTACGACCTCAACAGCGGGATCAGCGAGGCGAACAACCACTTGACGATCTACCGGCCCGGGGTCCAGTCCACGGTCTTCCCCAACGCGCCGGCGGGGATCTTGGTTCCTGGCGATCCCGGACTGCCCGACACCCTCACAGGAAAGCTGAGCGCATTTGAGCCTCGCCTGAACTTCGCCTACGACATTTCCGGCGACGGCAAGACGGCCATCCGTGGTTCTATCGGCCACTACTACGGCCGAGACTCACTGGGCACCTGGGAGCAGGACGGCAACGGCTTCACCGGGAAGGCGCCGTTCACCGGCGCGAGCGCCACGACCAAATTTGGCGTGATGTCCAACCCCTGGCTGACCGGCAAGGGCGCGGGCACGAGCTACAGCACGGTGCCGGTGCCGTTCGTGGACCAGAATCCCTCCGCCTTCGTCTGGCCGCCCTCGATCTCTGGGTATTCCGGCCTGGACCCCAACTACCACCTCGGATCGTCGTGGCAGTGGAACATCGCTGTTGAGCGCGAGCTCATGAAGGGACTTCGCCTTGAGGCCAGCTACCAGGGGAACACAAGCAACGACTCGCCGACGAGGATCGCGACCGACCTGGCCGCGTGGCAGAGTAACGCAACCACCGACAACATCCAGGCGCGGCGTCCGAACCAATTCCTGGGTGACAACGGCATGGAGCTCGGGAACTTCGGGCAGGCCAAGTACGACCAGTTCTTGCTGATCGCCCGCATCAACACGTCGGAACTGCACGGTCAGTTGAGCTGGACGTACATCAACCAACGGCGCAACTTCGGCGGCACCAGCCAATCAGTCAACCGCGGCTGGGATGCGAACATCATCAACGCCAACTTCCCGGATCTGTTGTACAGCGCGTATAACAACCAGAGCATCGGGGGCTACCTCGTCTGGAACCTGCCGATCCTGAAGAACGACAAGAGCGCCTTTGGCAAGGTCCTGGGCGGATGGGCGCTGAGCACGGACGGATTCTGGAACTTCGGCCGGAAAGACGGCACGGTGTACGCCGGCTATGACATCAACGCTGACGGCTATGGCAGTGACCTCGCGAACGTGACATCCCTGACCTACCCCAAGACCAGCCTCGTGGGTGACAACAACAAGCAGATGCAGTGGGTGGCGCAGTCGGGAGTCTCCCTCCCTGGCGGCGGCACGGTTTTCACTGGCCAGTCCAACATGTTCTCCTCCACGGTCGCCACCAGTGGACTCAACGCTGCTGACCTGCCGTCTCAATGGAACGTCAACGCAACACTGATGAAGAACTTCAAGGTGACCGACACGGCCAAGTTGCAGCTCCGCCTTGAGACCTACAACGTGTTCAACCACTCGTGGCTCAACGACCCGAACCTATCCGTGAACAGCACGGAGTTCGGGCTCATCCGTGGCAAGACCGGTGCCGGTGCGTACGGTTCCGGTCGTAGGATCCAATTGGCAGCGAGGGTGAGCTTCTAGCAGCCTGCTCCAAGCGTTTCTCTTGGGCCGGGGTCGCAAGGCCCCGGCCCTTTTACCGT
This sequence comes from Acidobacteriota bacterium, assembly GCA_003155335.1. Classification (GTDB taxonomy): domain Bacteria; phylum Acidobacteriota; class Vicinamibacteria; order Fen-336; family Fen-336; genus FEN-336. The sequence goes on along the minus strand of PMCG01000272.1, from coordinate 10,659 downwards.
CTCGGGTTTCTTCCGGCAGGTTCCCGGCATCCATGTCGCACTTCGCAAGACTCGGCGCGCGATGGGCCTTGGTGGCGATTGCGCTCGTCGTCGCGCTCGTGACGGTCGCGGCGACCAGCGGCCCTTCGCACGACCCCATCGTCTTCGAAGAACTGAAGACGTCCGGCATCCGCTTCGTCACCGAGCCCTGCCGCACGCCGCACAAGCACCAGCCGGAGACGATGATCTCAGGCGTCGCTCTGCTGGACTACGACAACGACGGCTGGCTGGACATTTACGTCGTGAACGGCGCGACCATGCCCGGCCTGGACAAGACCGATCCGAAGTACCACAACCATCTCTTCCGCAATCGCGGCAACGGCACGTTCGAAGACGTGACCGACAAGGCCGGCGTCTCTGGCAAGGGCTATGACCTGGGCGTNNCGCGCCGGGCTGGCCGGCCGCGACCCGGACTACGGCACGCTCTGGTCCGTGGCCGCGGCCTTCTTCGACTACGACAACGACGGACGGCTCGACCTCTTCGTCTCCAACTACTGCGTCTGGGACCCCAAGACCGAGCCGGTCTGCAACCGCCCCGAGGCGCACGACTACTGCCATCCGGACCTTTACCAAGGCCTGCCGAATTCCCTCTACCACAACAATGGCGACGGCACCTTCACCGACGTCTCCGTGGCGGCCGGCATCCGCGCCCACGTCGGCAAGGGCATGGGCATCGGCCTGGCTGACTTCGACAGCGACGGGTGGCTGGACGTCTTCGTCTCAAACGACAACTACCGGGCGTTCCTGTTTCACAACCTTGCCGGCAAGCGCTTCGAGGAGATCGGCCTTGCCGCTGGCGTGGCCTACACGGAGCGCGGCGACAAGATCTCCGGCATGGGCGCCGACGCGCGCGACTACGACAATGACGGCCTGCCCGACATCTTCCAGACCGCGCTCGACGGAGAGACCATGCCGCTCTTCCGCAACTTGGGGCACATGACGTTCGAAGACCGGACCACCGCTGCCGGGCTCGTGGCCCCGACACTGGCGAACACCGGCTGGAGTAACGGCATCGTCGACTTGAACAATGACGGCTGGAAGGACCTTTTCGTGGCCGGGGGCGGCGTCGCGGATCCCAAGGGCGATTTCGCCCAGCGCGCCGCCCGGGCCAATACGGTGTACGTGAACCTCAAGGACAGCCACTTTGCCGACGCCTCCGTCTCGGCCGGCCCTGAGTTCGCGCGCAAGGCCGTGCACCGCGGCGGGGCCTTTGGCGATCTCGACAACGACGGCCGCATGGATCTCGTCATCACCGCGCTGGAAGCCCCG
>PMCG01000272.1:0-9305 GCA_003155335.1 Acidobacteriota bacterium | reverse complement strand
CGCGTGCACTTCGGTCTCGGCGCGGATACGCTGGTGAAGGAGCTGCGCATCGAGTGGCCGAGTGGCATCGTTCAGACGCTGCGCGACGTGGCGGCCGACCAGATCCTCACCGTGCGGGAAGCCGCCGAGGGGAACAGATGACCGTGTAGTTCTGTGACGGGACCAATGGCACGGCTCCGGTCAAGCGGAAAGGTACGCCAGATGACATCGACGCATCTCACGATACGGGACATCGCGGCGCTGGCGAAGGTCTCGAAAGGCACTGTTTCCAGGGTCCTCAATGACGGTCCCGGCGTTGGCGAGGAGACCCGCAAACGCGTGCTGAAGCTGATCAATGACTTGGACTATCAGCCCAATGCCGCGGCTCAGGGCTTGGCAGCCAAGCGCACTTTCAATATCGGCGTCATCATCCCGCACACGGGCAACTATTCCATGGCGAGCGCCTATTGGCCGGTGCTGCTGACTGCGATCACTGAGAAGGCTGCGGAGAAGAACTTCAACGTGCTCTTGTCCACGGCACGTTCGGAGGAGGACGTCGACTCGGCCTACAGGTCCATTCTGCGGGGCCGGCGTGTCGATGGCGTGATCGTCAGCGCGGAGCAGTTTGGCCAGAAGCAGCTGGCCGAGCTGCTCTTCAAGGGCTTCCCGTTCGTGATGGTGGGGAGAAGCTCGTTCATCGCGCACTACTTCGTGGACGTGGACAACGTCGGCGGAGCTGCCGAAGTGACCAAGCACCTCATCAAGCTGGGGCATCACAATATCGCCATGCTGGCCGGGCCCGAGCACTTCCCAAGCGTCATCGAGCGCGTCGCAGGTTACCAAGCGACTATGAGCGCGGCAGGACTCAAGCCGAGCATCGCGCACTGCTCTTACCTCGCCACCACGGCGTCGGAGAGCGTGAAGGCGTTGCTCGCACAGCGGCCCGCGCCCACCGCCCTGTTCGTCGCGGCCGGAGACCTGGCCACGCCCGCCATACGCGCGACCACCGAGCTGGGACTGACGATCCCCGCGGATCTCGCTCTGGTGACTTTCGACGATCACCCGTTCTATGAGTACTTCTCGCCGCCGCTCACGGCCGTGAGCCAGCCGATCCAGATGCTGGGCCAGGCAGCGGCCGACCTGCTCTTCGCACTGATCGAAGGAAGACAGCCGGAGATGACTAACCGCATCTTGCCGAGCAAGCTCGTGATCCGTCGCTCCTGCGGCTCCTAGTCCCAGAGGGTCGTGTCNNTGCGCGCGGCCGGTCATCGGGTCCCAGACAGAGCCGGTCTCGTCGTCGCGCAGTGAGTCGCCAGCAGCGCGGAAGGTCAGCGTGCGCTTGCCCACGGTGCGCCGCAGTATCCGGACAGTGACCGTGTCCGCGGCCAGAAAGACGACGACCGGCTCGCCGTCAAGAGCGTCGTTGACCACGCGGCCGGCGCGGTAGAGCCGTCGCAGCAGCCAGGCGCGCGCGCTCTTCGGGCCCGAGATGCCCGCGACCAGGTCCTCGTTGGCGACCGACCCGTCGCGAGTGAGCGTCAGAATCCAGCTCCACGTTTCCTCGGTGAATCGGCGCGGACCCGCCGGCCCCGGATCGACGTATACGGTCGTCGCCGGGTGCAACTGCCGCCAGCGGCCCCACGTGGTCAGCGTGGACGGCCACTGCCGCAGCTCTCGCCCTTGCATGGGACCGCGGAGGGCCTTGCCCACGATCTGGCTCCACCACGAGCCGCTCTGCCGGTCATAGAGGATGGAAACGCCATTCTGCGCCCCGATCTCGCCCAGCTCGAGCTGGTGTCCGTCGAGCCGCGGATCGTAGGCGACTGCGGTGTGAGCCAAGGAGCACCAAGTGATGCTCACCGGCGCGCCGCCGAGGGCGTCGTTGAGGACCTCCCCGGACGGCCCCCACATCGCGTTCAGTGGGTAGGCCCGCGCTTCTTCTCCGATCGCGACGCCGATCACGATGTCAGCGTCCTCGAGCGCGGCCTCCTTGGCGGGCACGCTGCGCAGCCCCGAGTTGATCGGATAACCCTGCTCCTTGAGATCCGTGTGATGCGAGAGGTCGCGGTTGGTGGGCGTCTGGCCGAAGGCGGCGACCGACAGACTCAACACGACGAGGGGCAGCAGGCCGGTCACACCAGCCGACGCGAAGGGCGCCCTGGCGTTCCCAGGAGTCACTGACGCGCGGAACGTGGTGGACATCTCGAGTCTTCCCTGGCGGGCGATTCTCAGCGCTGCGGCGCGGGCGTCGGCGAGGGGTTCTTCGCCTGGTTCTCCCACAGCTCGACCCACGCGTCGGTCTTGTATCCCGTGTCGGCCTGGCCAAAAGTAAAGCCCACGAAGTTTCCCACGAGTAGATCGACGTCGCCGTCGCGATCATAGTCGCCGAGGTCGAGCGTCACGTGCGTGAGCGTGCCCTTCTCGAGCGTGTGGAGCCGGAACTGTTTTGGCCGCACTTGCTCCAGCCAGCCAATGCTCGTGAGCTCGCGCAGGTCGCCCTGGCGTTCGAGGTTCTGAAACTGCGGGTGTTTGGCGTTCGGCAAGAAGGCGCAGGCCACGATGTCGAGGTCTCCATCGCCGTCCATGTCCGCCGCCTGGGCCCGGTGCACCCCGGGCATGGCCGCGAGGTCGTGCTGCACGAACGGGAACTCGCCCTTGTTCTCAAGCCAGTGGATCCCGTGGAAAGGCCGGATCGTGAAGTCGTCCAGCGTGTCGCCGTTGGTGTAGAGCACGTCCGTGCGGCCGTCCTTGTCGAGATCGACGAGCTGGATCCCCGACGAGCCCCAGACCGGCGTGATCCCGCGGAAGATCGTCTCCGCCCGAAAGCCCTTGCCCGGCCCGCGATTGATGTAGGCCACCACATGCTCGTACTGCTGGGCCAGGAGCCCCACGAAGTCCATCCGTCCGTCGTGGTTCAGGTCCACCGGCGGCACGTGGATCGCACCGGGGCGTGCGTCAATCGTGTAGGAGACGAACTTCGGCTCCTTCCAGTCGGTCGTCTGGTTTTCGTAGTAGAAGACGCCGCCGACGCGATGGAACCCATAGGCGGCCACTACGAGGTCGAGCTTGCCGTCGCCGTTGAAGTCGGCGGCCTGCACGTCGGCCACACGCGGCAGGTCGCTGATGAGGACGTGCTTCTCGAACTGCAAGGGCCCGGTCTGGCGCAACCAGACGACACTGCCCTTCAGATGATCGCCCGGCAGGAACTCCCCCAGGTCGGCGATCAGAAGGTCCTGCTTGCCGTCTCCGTCGAGGTCGACCATCTCGGCGTGAGCCGGGTTCGACAGGACGGCGATCTCGCGCAGCTCGCCCGGATGCCGCGCGGGATCCCCGAGGAAGACCGAGCCGCGCCCCATGTCGCAGGCGATGAACTCGAGCTTGCCGTCTCCGTCGAGGTCGAAGAAGCGCACGTTCGAGATGATCGGCTTGGGTGGGTTCCCGGGCGGGTTGTAGGCGTGCTTGACGAAATGCAGGCCACCGTCGTCCTGCGGCCACGGGTCTGGCAAAGGCAACAGCTCCGGTGAGCGCATCTCGTACCAGCGAGCGATCTTGTCGAGATCCAACTGCCAAAGGATGCTGGTTTCACCCGGAGGCACGCCTGTGCCCATCATGCTGCGCTCGGCCATCTCCTGGACGCGGAAGCGCCACATCCCGCGCGGGACGTACTCGGGCGGAGGTAGCACGTGGCATTTGGTGCACTGCTCCTGCCGCCACTGTCCGACCTTGGCGTCGTCCTCGGGGCTCAACGGCGTGACGGGAGCGCTCGGTGCACCATCTGCGGCCGCGCGCAGTGCGAGTCCGGTCCGGCTGGTCAACAAACCCGCGCCAAGTAGCGCAAGAGGAATGAGAAAGACGAATCGTCCACGCATGCGTTGCTAGCCTACTGCCGTGACAATGCCGCCGCAACCAAGACCGCCGATCGCGCCTCGATCGCGATTGGGTGCTAGAGTTCGGTTGCCGCTGGGACCGCTCGGCAGGTGACCGAGAGTGCCGCGAGCGAGCCGCCCAGTGTCCACGACAAGAATAGTGGCTCAGACACGAAACGCGAGAATGGGACGCGCGCTGGCGATCCTCGTCTTGCCGCCAGCGCTGCTCGCCGCAGCAGCCGCAATCTCAGCGACCCTACCGCGCGCCGCTGTGGAGTTTGTCGACGTGACCGCGAGCGCAGGGATTCGCTTCACGCACGTCAACGGAGCGTTCGGCAAGAAGTACCTGCCTGAGACGATGGGTTCCGGCGTCGCGTTCCTCGACTACGACAACGACGGCCGCCAAGACATCCTGTTGATCAACTCGACGCGGTTCCCGGGCCGGCTCGGGCCGCGCGGCCTGCCCGCGCTCTACCACAACAACGGCGACGGCACGTTCACCGACGTCACCCAGGCGATGGGCTTGGCGAGCGAGATCTACGGCATGGGCGTGGCCGTTGCCGACTACGACAACGACGGCTGGGAGGACATCTACATCACCGCTGTCGGCACCAACCGTCTCTTCCACAACGTCCACGGCCAGCGCTTCGAGGACGTCACGACCAAGGCCGGCGTGGGCGACAGCGGGTTTTCGGCCAGCGCCGCTTTCTTCGACTACGACCGCGACGGCCACGTTGACCTCTTTGTCTGCCACTACGTCGACTGGTCGCCGGAGAAGGACCTCTTCTGCACTCTCGACGGCCGCAACAAGACGTACTGCACCCCGGACTCCTATCGAGGTCAGAGCGCGCGCCTCTACAGAAACCGCGGCGACGGCACCTTCGAAGACGTCACCGTGCGTGCCGGGCTGCACGATCCGTCCAGCAAGGCCTTGGGCGTGGCACTGCTCGACGTCGACGACGACGGTTGGCTCGACCTCTTCGTGGCGAACGACACTCAGCCCAACAAGCTCTATCGCAACACCGGCAGAGGCACGTTCGTCGACATCGCGCCGCAGGCCGGCGTGGCCTTCAGCGAGACCGGCATCGCGCGCGCCGGCATGGGCACCGACGCGGCGGACTACGACGGCTCGGGCCGCGCCAGCCTGATCGTGGGCAACTTCTCGAGCGAGATGATGGGGCTCTACCACAACGAAGGCAACGGGATCTTCGTCGACGAGGCGCCGGCCACCAACGTCGGCCAGGCCACGTTCCTCAAGCTGACCTTCGGCTGTTTCTTCTTCGACTACGATCTCGACGGCCGCCTCGACATACTCGGTGTCAATGGCCACATCAGCGACGACATTGCCGCGGTCCACACGCAACTGGCCTACGCGCAGACCCCGCACCTCTTTCACAACCTCGGTGCGCGCCGCTTCGAGGAGGTGCCGGCCAGAGACCTGCGCGGCCTGGCTGTGCCGGTGGTCGGCCGCGGCCTGGCCTACGGCGACATCGACAACGACGGCGATCTGGACGTGATCGTGACGGTCAACAACGGACCGGCCAAGTTGCTGCGCAACGACGGTGGCAGTCGCAACGGCCACGTGCGCGTGCGCCTGGTCGGGACTCAGTCGAACCGCGACGGCATCGGCGCGCGCGTCACGCTCAGGCGTGCGGACGGGTCCAGTCAGTGGGCGCTGGTCAAGACAGGCTCGAGCTATTGCTCCCAGAGCGAGTTGCCCGTGACCTTCGGACTCGGCGGCGACCAAAGCGTCGCGCGCATCGAGGTCGCTTGGCCCAGCGGTCACAAGGACGTGGTGGCTGCCCCGCCCGTCAATCGGACGTTGACGATCGTCGAGGGCCGCGGTCTGGCAAAGGACTGATGATGCGGTAGGGGCGATTCATGAATCGTCCCTACGGTTCGACCGCCTCGATCGGGATCCTTATTCGTCCATCTGCTCGGCGTCGATGGCGTGCTTGCGCAAGTAATAACCGAGGTTGCGCTGGTCGATGCCGAGCAGCCGCGCCGCCTCTTTGCGCACGCCGCCTGAGCGTTTGAGCGCCTCGATCACGACTTCCCGCTCGCGCGCCATGAGCGCCGCGCGCAGNNTTGAGGATGATCGCGCGCTCGATGACGTTGCGCAGCTCGCGCACGTTGCCCGGCCAGGCGTAGGCCGTCATCTCGCGCTGACAGGCGGGGGAGAATGTCGGCGTCTTTCGTCCGAGCCGCGTCGCGACCTCGGCGGCGAAACGGGCGGCCAGCAGCAGGATGTCGTCGGGTCGCACGCGCAGCGGCGGCACCACCACACGCACGACGTTCAGCCGGTAGTAGAGGTCCTGCCGGAAGCGACCCGCCGCGATCTCGGCCTCGAGGTCGCTGTTGGTCGCGGCCACCAGGCGCACGTCCACGCGCGTCGGCTGCTCGTCGCCCAGGCGATCGAACTCGCCATCCTGGACGACGCGCAGGATCTTGGCCTGGGCCGGCAGGGCCATGGCGCCGACTTCATCCATGAAGAGCGTGCCGCGATGGGCCAGGCGGAAGCGTCCCTCGCGGTCCGCGGTCGCGCCCGTGAAAGCCCCCTTGCGATGGCCGAAGAACTCACTCTCCCACATGTCCATGGGCACGGCCGCGCAGTTGACGCGTACGTACGGGCCCTTCGCTCGCCCGCTCCAGCGGTGCACCAGCCGAGCCAACAGCTCTTTCCCAGTCCCTGACTCGCCCAGGATCAGCACCGTCGAGTCAGTCGGCGCCGCGGCGCGGATGCTCTTGAGCACCTGCTGCCATGCGGCCGACTGGCCGATCGGCAGATCGCGCTCTTCCTCGCCGCCGCGCAGGTAGTCGAGCTCGCGTCTGAGGGCGCAGGCCTCCATCGCGCGCTCGATGGCCACCTCGATCGCGGCTGGGGCCGCGGGCTTGAGGATGTAATTGGCTGCGCCGGCCTGGAGGCACTCGACCGCCGACGCGACCGTGCCGAAGCCTGTGAGCACGACCACAGGCACGTCGGGGTGCGACGTCTTCGCGCGGCGTACGAGCTCCAGCCCGCCGCCGGCAGGCATCTTGAGATCGGTGATGACGACGTCGATCGAAGAGGACGCGAGCAGCGTGAAGGCCGGCTCCACGCCGGCGGCCAGAGCAACGTCGTAACCGCGCGCGGTCAGCATCTCGCCCAAAGACTGGCGGACGTAGGCCTCGTCCTCGACCACCAGCACGCGTCCGCGCGTCGAGCGACCCTCAGGCATGCTCTTCCTCCGTCCAGGCGGGCAATGACAGACGAAACACCGTACCGCCTCCCTCTCTATCTTGCGCCTTCAGCTCGCCGCCGTGCTGGGAGACGATCGTGTGACACACGGACAGTCCCAGGCCTGTGGAGCCCTTCGTCGAGTAGAACGGCTCGAAAATGCGCGCCAGGTCTTCCGGCGCAATGCCCGGCCCGCGGTCAGCGATCTCCACGTTGATGCGATCCTCGTCTCGCTCAGCGCTCACGCGCACCTCGCCCCCATTTGGCTGGGCCTCGCAGGCATTGAGCGCCAGATTCATGAGCACCTGCCCGAGCATGACGGAGCGACCGGAAGCGAGCAGCGGTTCTTCGGGCACGGCGACGGTGAACGCGATGCCGCGGAACGTGTGCCGGGACTCGATGAACGCCACGGTCTGCCGGATCAGCGCGCCCAACTCCACGGGACTGGGCGGCGCCGTGGCAGGGTCCGCGTGCCCCAGCACCTGCCGCACGATCCCGGCCACACGCTCGATGCCCTCGCGCACGCCGCCCATGCGGCGCTCGGCCGCGGCTGTATCACGGCGCGCGAGATCGTCTTGCGCGAGCGTGAGGTAGTTCAGCATGCCCTCGAGCGGATTGTTGATCTCGTGCGCGATGCCGGCCACGACGCGGCCCACCGTTGCCAAACGCTCGGAATGAAAGAGCTGGCGCTCCAGCTCCCGCACGCGCGTCTCCTCGCGCGCCTGGCCTTCGAGACGCTCGCGGCGGCGGAGCTGATGAACCGTGAGCAGCCCGAGCAGCAGCGTCAGGCCCATGACGCCCAGGTTCAAACCGACCGTCAAACTGTAGCGCCGCGAGAGCGGCTCCAGGAGCGAGACCGTCGCGGCCCGGCTCTCGACGCACGTCAGCCGCCATGGCGAGGGTGACGACCAGCCCGAGGCGTGCACTGCGGCCTCTGCGCCGAGCGCGTCCGACGCCGGGGCGCTCTCAGCGACCTCGGGTGCGTCTCGCGTGAGCCTTCGGCCCGTGGCGTCAGCCAGGCCGCACTGGCGCGAGTCTGGCGCGCCGGCGATGACAGGCATGAGCACCGCCTTTGGATCGAGCTCCGCGACCAACCGCAGGGCGCTGGCAGTAGCCGCGTGCGTGTCCAGCGCGAAGACGCCAAAGACGCGCGCCTTGGTCTCGCCGCTCGGCATCTCGACGACGGCCCGCGTCTCTGCGGGCGGCAGCCAGACCATCGGCACGCCGCCGCGCCAGCCAGCCTCGACGATCGGGTTGGCCTTTCCGACGAGCACGGAGATGCGCAGGATCTCGGGATGGCCGCGCAGGAAGATGAGCAGCGCGGCCTCAGCCCCGAGGCGGCGCCACTCGGCGTCGCGCGATCCCAGGGACGTCGACTGGCCGCCCAGCCTAGCAATCGCCGACGAGCCGGCCAGAAACACAAGATCGACGCGACTGCGAGCAACGGCGCCCTCGATCGCATGGGCGCGTGCCTCGGTCTCCAGACGGAAGAGACGCCCGGCCTCGTCGATGACGCTGCGGTGCGCCACGGCAATGCTCCAGAGTCCCGCGACGTTGACCGCCACCACCGCAGCGACCGACAGCAAGGTCAGCCAGCCAGCGCGCGACGAGTTACCACGAAGGATAGACATCCGTATCGAGCGGGCCGTGAATGTGGCCGAGCAAGCCTAGCGTGGCGCAGGCCCCGAGCCAAGCGGCCGGAGTGTGGCCCAAGTGTGGGCGCAGGCGCGGCGCAGGAGCCACACTCCGCCGGTCGATAGCCGCTGGCATCCGTTTGGGGCGCCCGGCTGTCCGCAGGAGCGGATCGACGAAATCGTATGCGACCACCATACGTTCGATGATTGCCCCCTGAATCCAGGCGCTCGGAGGCCTGGCCATGAGGCCCGGAAACCCCTGCGATTGCGGCCATCCGGGGACGGGCCAGGGCCGCAGCCTCGCTCCCGGCCCTGGAATGGAATTTGCTTAAGTTGAATGGCGACTGAGCGCGGGATCCCACCCGGGTTCTAGCGGGTGAGAGAGACGAGATGGAGCTGCCGTGAGCGAGACACTCGGCAGTCCCGTACACCGGCCAGGGAGATTGAGGCAAGCCAGCTAGGTAGCCTCACATCTCTCCGGAAGACGGCCAAGGAAACCCCGGCACGGCGCGTGACTGACTCCCACGCGCCGTGCTTGCACCTCCCCCCAAAGCGTTTCGTCAGGCTGACATCCAAGCCGAATCTCGACACCCACCTGGAGTGCGCCAC
>PMCG01000320.1 GCA_003155335.1 Acidobacteriota bacterium | reverse complement strand
GGTTTGAGGTGGCGTCTCGGTAGCGGCCTTGGACCGACCATGTACGTGTTGTAGCATCGAAAGAGTAAGGAGCGGCTTGGCATGATTACGGTCGATCCGGCTCGCCGCGCGGCTGTGCTGGACGAACTGCTGCGGCTGCTGCAGGCAGACGCCACTCCAGCGCAGTACGCTCTCCTCTGCGCATTCGCGCCGATCGTGCTCGATCAGTGGCCTGACCGCGTCGTGCTCGGGATGACTCCGGGGGCGTTGGCGGCTCGCATCCGAATAGATCTGCGCTTCGTCGTGGAGCGCCTCTCGCCTGCGTGGCAGCTCTATCGTGGTCTGCCCGGGCTGCAGGTCGAGGCGCGCAACCGCAGTGAGGAAGAGGCAGCCGCGCTGGGCGAGGCCGAGGTCTCCGGAGGCGAGACAACGGTGATCGAGACGCACAGCCTCGACGCGCCGTTCATTCTCGAGAGTCTCAAGAACTACTGTCGAAAATCCGGTCTGCGCGTCCTGTCGGCGTTTGGCACGGTCTTCTGCGTGCGACGACAGTGGGAACGCGTCGTCTGGATCGGCGGACCGCAGGAGGACGGCTCCCGCGAGGCGTATTGCCAGATCGAGGTCGAGCGCGTCGAGTCCCGCGAGCGGTTGCAGCGCATGGAGCGCGAGCTGCACGCGGTGCTCAAGTACGTCCTGCTGGCTGTGCACGAGTTCCCGAAGATGATACGGGTGCTGCAAGAACTGCTGCCGCACCTCCGCGCGCGCCGCGGAAACGGCGCCGATGCCGAGGCCGCGCGGGCGTTCCTGGAGTGGCTTCTCAAGGAGAACTTCATCTTCTTCGGAACGGTGCGCTATCGGCCTGGCCCCGACGGTTTGCTGCGGCGCGAGCACGAGACCGCCGCGGGTGTGTTCAGCGATCCGGACCTCTTGCCGGTGGTCTTCCCGGGCCTGATGGAAGAGGTCGAGGCCAGCCTCTTGCCCGGCGCGGACGACGCGCGCGTGGTGGACATCGACTATTGCCACAACGCCGAGGCGATCTATCACTTCGAACCGATCGACGACATCGTCATTCGCGAGTGGGCGGCCGACGGGACGCTGGCCGGGGCAACGTTGTTGCTGGGCCGCTTCTCTCAGGGGGCGCTCGCCGCTCGTCCTGGGGATATCCCGCTGCTGAAAGAGAAACTGAGCTGGCTACTCCAGCGCAGCGACGACGTCGTCGACTCGCACATCTACCGCGAGGTCCGAGCGCTTTTCAACCGCCTTCCAAAGCGTGAGCTCTTCTACGCGGACGCGGCTTCACTCAAGGAGGTCATCGACCGCATCGTCTTCATCACCTCCGATGACGAGCTGGCGGTCCATGTTCGCCCCGGAAAGGGATACGTCACGCTGTCGGTGGCGTTCTCGCGCCTGCGCTATGCCTATGAAATGGAGGAGCAGCTCGCGCAGGCTCTTTCGGTCGAGTACGGACCGATCTCGTTCAGTGGTTCGACCGACTGCGGCAGCGTGATGTTGCTGCTGTTCTACATGGATTCGTCGCTGCTCACGCGCGAGGTGAGCGAGTCCCGGGTGCGGGAACTGCTCCAGCCGTGGGTGCTGACGTGGGAGGACCGAGCGGTGCGGGAGGTGGCGGCGCACGTGGGGGAGCGGCGCGCCCGGGCACTGCTGCGTCGCCACCGTGATGGGCTCTCGGGGCTGTACCGTGAGGCGACACCACCGGAGGAGGTGGCCGCGGATCTCGCGGAGCTGGAAGATCTCGGCGCAGGCTTAGCGCTGAACATCGTGCCGCGGCACGCGCAGGCCGTGCTGCTGAAGGTGTTTTCGCAGCGCGCGCTGAGCCTGAGCGCGACCATCCGCACGCTCGAGAACCTGGGGCTGACGGTAACGGAGGAGCTGCGCGTGCCCCTGGCGCTCCCGGACGGCCGCAAGTGCCTGCTCTATCGCTTCGAGGCCGAGGCGCGCTCCGAACGCATCGCGGCCCTGCTCCTCGCGAGTGGCGCGGCCCGGTTCCGGCGCGCACTGCGGGCGATGGACGAGGGTCGCGCCACGGACGGTTCGCTGAACGCGCTGATACTCCAAGTCGGACTGGATTGGCGAGAGGTGGAGGCGCTGCGGACGGTCCGCAACCACTTGCTGCAGATCTTCCCGCGCTACAACGTGGAGACCGTCAACCAGGTGCTGCTGAGAAACAGCCACGTGGCACTCGGTCTGTTCCGCGCCTTTGCCGCGCGCTTCGACCCCGAGCTGACGGACGAGAGGGATGACGCCGTCGCAGCTTGCGACCAGAGCGTGGAGTCGGGGCTGCGCGACGTGCAAGGACTGACCGAAGACGAGATCCTGCGCGGCCTCTTCGGTCTGGTCCGGGCTGCCGTCCGTACGAACCACTTCCAGAGGCCCGAACGGCCGGTGGTCGCGATCAAGATCGACAGCCGCAAGGTCGAGGCCATGCCGTTGCCGCGGCCGATGTTCGAGATCTACGTACACTCGCGCCTGCTCGAGGGGGTCCATCTGCGCGGCGGACGCATCGCGCGCGGCGGGATCCGCTGGAGCGATCGACCGGACGACTTCCGCAC
>PMCG01000150.1 GCA_003155335.1 Acidobacteriota bacterium | reverse complement strand
GCGCCGGATCGCGGCGTCTGGAGCGGGGACGACTTCTCGATCTGACCGACCAAGTCGTCGCGGCTCAGCGCGCCTTTGGCTTGGACGTGGCCTTTCGCGTCCGACGCGCGGCAGGACTGGCTGCCGGGGGCGGTGGCGGCACGCGTGGCGGGTCTTGTTCGGGTGCGGGCGCGCGCAGGTCCTTACGCACGGCGGCGAATCCGGCCAGCCACGTGCGCATCTCCTTGTCGTCGGGCGTCCACTCGCGCCAGGCGCCCGAGCGCGTGGCTGCCAGCAGGGGCAGCGGCCCCCAGCCCTTCTTGAGCTTGGTGTCGAAGATCCACGCAGGGGCCAGTCCGCGGCGACGATCAGCGGGATCCCAGACGGCGGGGACGACAAGGACGCGCGCGGAATCGCCGTCGCGGCCGATGATCTTGAAGCCGCCGCGCTGTCCGCCGTTCGCAAGATGGTCGTGGTCGGCCGAGGGGTGGTGCGTCAGGCAGTCCGCGCAGATGAGCTCGTGCGGTGCACCAGCGAGGAATGTACCGACAGGCACCTCGACGTCGCCTTTCCGGCCGCAGAGCAGGCAGGTGAGGTGGGCCCGCTCGATCACCGGGGCACGACGTGAGGCCACTGAACGGCGGATGAGTTTCCGCTTTGAAGCGGGCCCTCGTCGACGGGTTCGAGCTGTCTGTGCACGCGACTTCATGTCCTCTAGCACCTCGCTTGGCTGGCCGATCCGACTCGGCGGCCCTGAGCGGCGTCGTATCATACGCCGGTTGCGTCACGAAGCAACCGGGTGCACGCGGGTTGTCAGATGCGGCGTGCGCGCCACGCCGCTAGTGGTCGCAGGCGTGGCCCTGCCAGGCGTGTAGTCCTTCGCGGCCGAGCAAGTAAGTCATGCTGAGGGCAGCGACAGGATCGGCCCAAGACCAGCCGAACGCTGCGTTTAGGCCGATGCCTGCGAGGGTGACGACCGACAGCCACATGCACGCCGTGGTCTGGAACGCGTCCGATTCCATCGCACGACTCTGCACGCGACGCGCGGCGCGCCGCTTGGCGCGTCCGAGCCAGAGCATGACGGGGAGCGACACGGCGGTCACGGCTAGACCGAGGATGGTGGGGCGAGGCTGCTTGTGCCCGAGCAGTGCCCGCAGCGCCTCGAAGGCGACGTACGCGGCGAGCAGGAGGAGGGACAGGCCGACGAGGCGATGAGCGCGTCGATCGAGCCGGTCGACGTCGATGGGCTCACGATGGCGCGCCTCGGTGCGCAGGCGCCAGAGAACGATGACGCCCGACAACATCTCGACGAAGCTGTCGATGCCGAACCCGAGCAGGGCGATGCTTCCCGCTCCGGCTGCGGCAGCGACGGCAACGCAGCCCTCGACCAGGTTCCAGGCGATCGTCGCGTATTCTAGATAGAGCGCGTGGGCGAGCGCTGCGTGCCGCTCGCGAGGATCAATCGTGTTTGCGTGCGCTGGGCACTGGCATGGCGCTGGAGCGGTGGCACTGTCCGGCATCTCGCCTCTACTACGGCCCCGGGGTCGGCCGCGGTTGTGCGGATGCTAGCGTAGCTCGCCGCTCGCGCGGCATCGAGCGACCTTCCTAGAGGATTAGCTGTGCCGCCGGTGTTGGTGACCCGCCATGGACTCGAACCATAAACCCAGAGCTTAAGAGCGCCTCCAGGGACACATTCACCGACACCCACAACGACCTAACGGCCGGCAGACACACGGAGAGGGGTTAGCACGTGGCCCCGACGGATGCCCGTGTGTCTTGGTGTTCTGGTAGCAGCGTGGTAGCAGGACTGAGAACAGAATCGGACGCCAGGCGTGCGCGGCGCGATCTATTGGCGCCCTGGCGGGCAGGGCCACACCGTCCCCCACGTGGCGGGGCAGGGGACTTTTAATTCAACTGGAATTGGCCACATGGTGCCGCCGCCCACGACGGTGAGGGTAACGTGGTTTGCCTGCGCTTCTGTTGCCTTGTCCAACCAGAAGGCTGCCTGGGGCAGTTGTCTTACGTCACCATCAACAGTGAAGTCCGCCGAAATAGACTGGAACTGCTCGTAGAGAACCTGAGTCTTCCAAACAGTAGGATCGAGCTGCCCGGCGTCGAACGTCATTCCCCCCAGGTGGATCGTCGGCACATGGTTCGTGCGAGCGTTGGCATTGAAAGTCGCCGTGAGTTGGAAGATGTACTCGTAGCTGGTCGCGTACTCCACTCGGGCAAAGGTGCCGTTGAAGTGGAGCGTCCCATACGAAGCCTGGATCGGGAATGTCAGCGTCGGCGGAGTCGGCGTGGGAGTCGCGCTTGGAGTCGTGGGCGAGGAATTGCTACTGCATCCGCTCGCCGCGGCGCTGAGAGAAAGGGCGATGAGCAGGCAAGACCCTGAGATGCGTGACATTGGCAATGACCCTTCGGTTCGGAAGGCAGTATACAACTATGGCCCCGTCCCGGACAGGTTTCCAGAAACGGTAGCAGTCGGCCAGAGTGGTAGCCATCTGGTAGCAAAGGCCTTCCCTCGGCCTTCGCAACGTCCGCAAGTTATTGTAGGTGTTGGTGACCCGCCATGGACTCG
>PMCG01000154.1:2217-4359 GCA_003155335.1 Acidobacteriota bacterium | reverse complement strand
TTGACGAACGCGCGCAGCGGGGCGCCGGTGAGCCCGAGCTGCCGGGCGCGGGCCATTGCGTGGCTCAGCACCTGACGGGCCTCGGCCAGCGCGTGGTGTCGCGAGGCGGCTTTGACGTCATCTCCGACGAACGTGCCCTGGCCCTGCCGGAGAACGATCAGCCCCGCGTGCTCGAGGTCCGAGTAGGCCCGCCGCACCGTGATGAGCGAGACCAGGAGCTGGGGCGCCAGCTCTCGGAACGACGGGAGACGGGTCCCGGGCGCGAGCTGGCCGGATCGGATCAGCTCAGCCATCTGGTCCACGATCTGCCGATAGAACGGCACGCCCGAGGCTTGGCTGAGATGGATGGGTAGCTGACGCATCCGTTCGCTCCCGTTGGCTCCATGCCGCCAACTGGGTATATGTATAGGCACATCAGGCCACTTTGTCAAGCCCCGAGGTTTCCCGCTCACCGCCGATCAGCGGGGCGGCGCCAACGACTGCTGCGATGAGCCGCGCAGGCTAGCGCCGGTCAGCGCCGCGCACGGCCAGTTGGATGGAGTACAGGGACGTGGTCGCGGTCATGTAGAGCGTCTTGTAGTCAGCGCCGCCGAAGCACAGGTTGGTGACCGTCTCAGGCACGAGGATGCGCGTCAGCAGCGTGCCGTTCGTATCGAAAACCTGGACCCCGTCGCGAGCAGCGGCGAAGAGGCGACCCTGCTCGTCGCAGCGCAGGCCGTCCGGGACTCCTTTGTCGATGGTGCCGAAGAGGCGACCGTTGGCCAGCGTGCCGCTAGCGCCGACGTCGAAGACGCGGACGTTGTGGATCGTGTCGATCGACTCGCCGATGTAGAGCTTGGTCTCATCCGGCGAGAAGCACAGCCCGTTCGGCTCGACAAAGTCGGCCGCCACGACGGTCAGAGTGGCCGAGGTCGGGTCGTAGCGGTACACGTACTTTCCCGCGACTTCCGGGGCTCGTCCCTCGATGCCCCAGTCCGGATCGGTGAACCAGATCGTGCCGTCCGACTTCACGACGACGTCGTTCGGCGAGTTGAAGCGTTTGCCCTGGTAGCGCTCGACCAGCGTGACCACCGTGCCGTCGGCCTGCGTGAGCGAGACGCGCCGGGCGCCGTGCTCGCAGGTGACCAGTCGTCCCATGCGATCGAGGGTGTTGCCGTTGGCCTTGTTGCTGGGCTTGCGGAAGGTCAGAAGGCCGGCGTCGGGCGACCAGCGCTTCATCTCACTCGCGTTGATGTCGCTGAAAACGAGCGAGCCGCTGGCAGGGATCCAGATCGGGCCTTCGATGAACTGCATGCCGCTGGCCAGCCGCTGGAGCTGCGCGCCCGCGGCCACGATCTCAGAGGCAGGGGGCGTGGGGGTGGGGCCGGCAGCGCTGGAGGAGCCGCAGACCAGGCCGGAGGCCGCAATCGAAAGAGCGAGCGTCCTTCCAGGCCGGCGTGGACTTCTGTGCATGGGGTTNNAACCTCAAGAGCGTGCGACGCAGGGACGTGAATAGGAGACGTACCGCGGCATGCTACGAAGCCGAGCGATGCGCTGTCAAGCGAAAGCGCTGGCCACAGAAGCTCGTGAGGTCGTCGTTGACACCTCGCTGCGCGGGCGGGTAGGCTGCCTAGAGAGGCGCCGGGGTCGATCTGGTTCCGGCGACCGAGGGGAACGCGGCATGGCTCACGCGCGGCGCGCGCTGAGGAGGCCATTGATACTAATGAGAAGACTCGCCGGGTTGCTCCTGGCTAGCGGCCTGCTGGCGACCCAGCAGGCCTGCTCCTCCTCTGACCAGTTGACCACTCCCACTCCGACGCCCATCCCGACGCCCACTCCGACGCTGACCAGCTACGCGGCTGACGTGACGGTGGCGCTCGGGCAGCCGCTCGCCACGTTGCCGGCCCTCGGTTTCGGCGTGGCCACTGCGGTCTACGACAACAACCTCGTTGACCTGGCCGTGGCGGGTCGGCTCCAAGCTGCTGGCATCAAGGCCGTGCGCTTTCCAGGCGGCTCGTACGCGGACATCTACCACTGGCAGACGCACCGGGCCACTGCCGGCGCCAGCGCCTACCTGAACGCCAACGACACGTTCGACAACCTGATGACGCAAGTCGTGAATCCCGCCGGCGCGCGCGCGGTGATCACGTGCAACTACGGCTC
>PMCG01000154.1:0-2117 GCA_003155335.1 Acidobacteriota bacterium | reverse complement strand
AACATGAACCCACCGTACAACGCGAGCGTGCTCGCGGAGTGCGGCAGCGTCATCGACTTCGTGATCGTGCACTGGTATCCCGGCGGCACAGCGGCGGCGCTGCTGCAGAAACCGTCCACGATCCCGGTCATTGTTCAGAGCATCCGCAACATGCTGACGCAGAACCTTGGCGCGCGCGCGTCTCAGGTGGAGATCGCGATCACCGAGACAGGCGGCGGTGACGTCCAGGCTGCCCCGGTATCGCTCTTCGCTGCGGACGACTTCCTCTCGTGGCTCGAGAACGGCATCGTCAACGTCGACTGGCAGGAGTTGCACAACCAGTTCCTGACTGCGGCGGACTCAGGCATGGCCGACGATGAGCCGGAGGCCCCGTACTACGGCGCGCAGATGGCCCACCTGATGGCCGACGTCGGCGACACGTTCGTCACGGCCACGTCCAGCGCCAGCCAGCTCCGCGTGCACGCCGCCCGTCGGGCGAACGGCAGCATCGGTCTGATGCTCATCAACACAGACGCGCACAGCAATTGCGCTGCTACCGTGAATGTTCCGGGCGCCGGCCTTTCCGCGGGCGGTACGCGCTTCGACTTTGGCCAGGCCAACTACGGCACCACCAACTACCCGGTCTCAGGACCGGTGCGGAGCGATTTTTCCGCGAGTGGCGCGAGCTTCACAATCACTGTGCCGGCGTACAGCATGACCACCCTGGTCATGCCCATCGCCGGCCAGTAGCGTCCGCAGCGCCGCGCACCGCGGTCAACGCGCCGGGGTGTCCACTTTGACCGGGACGCCTCCGGAGAGGGGCTCCCACCACAACAACGACTCGTCCATCTCGACGTCGCCGGACGGCCGCAAGAGACGCACGCGGAGCTTGAGGCTCCTCGAGACCATGGCTGGCAAAGCTCCGGAGATCTCCCGAGGCCCGTTCATCTCGCCCAGGGCGAGCGAACCAGTGGCGATCGAGCGGTCGTTGTTGTCCTGAACCTCCCAGACGGCATGGTATCCGCGCAGCCGGTAGAACGGGAGCTCGGTCTCGGCGCGCGGCGTGATCGTGAGTCGGAAGCTGGTCGGCGTGCTGTAGGTCTGGTTCCACTCGACCGCCAAGCTCGCGGGCGCGTTCAGCTTCTGCCAGAGTGCCCACGACGGCCGGCGTTGCCGCCACTCGTCGACCAGGCCCATCTCGACGTAACCCTTGGTCAGTCCTGGCCGGAGGTTTCTGTGGGACTTGTAGTCCTGGTAGCACCAGAGGATCGCGCCGGCAATGAAATCGTGGCGCGCGAACTCGGCCATCTGGTCGCGGATGATCTGGCGGCGCTGCTCGTCCGCAGCTGCCGGGTCCGGGGCGAACACCCCGGCCAGACCGAGCTCGGACACGATCACCATCTTGTCCGGCAGGGACCGGCCGAGTTTCTCGATCTTCTCCGGCAGCAGGCTGGCTGGGCCAGCCCAGCTCCCGAAGTATTGGTTCATCATCAAGAAGTCGGGCAATACCGCGGCGGTCGTCTTGGGATCGTCGGCGTTGTACGCGCTGTCGTCGGCATAGGTCACGAAACGGTCCGGGTCCAGCGCCTTGACGAAGTCGCGCATCGCCTTGACGTAGGCCACGCCGCCCGGCTTGTCGGTGGCGCTCTCGTTGCAGACGCTCCAGGCCATGATCGACGGGTGGTTGCCCGCCTCCTCGATCATCTCCTGCATCATCTGCTTCGCCAGGGCCTGCACCTTCGGGTCCTTCATCTGTGCCTCGGCAAAGCCCCACATCGGAATCTCGGGTATCAGCAGGATGCCGTGGCGGTCGCAGTAGTCGAGGATCAGGGGATGTTGCGGGTAGTGCACCGGCCGCGTGAGCGTGACGTGCAGCGCCCTCATCTCGTCGTAGTCGCGCAGCATCGTGCCGGCTGTCTCGGCCAAGCCCTCCGAAGGCGAGTCGGCGTGGCGCGTCATGCCGGTCAGGCGCACGTGGTCTCCGTTGAGATAGAGCTTGCGATCCCGGATGGTGAGCGTGCGCGCGCCGAAGTGATCTGTGAGCGAGTCGAGGAGCGGACCGCTGGCATCGCTGAGGCGAGCCTCGATGCTGTAGAGCTCAGGATCCTCGATGCGCCAGAGCCGTACCGGCTCGATGC
>PMCG01000307.1 GCA_003155335.1 Acidobacteriota bacterium | reverse complement strand
TCGTGCACCGCGATCTCAAGCCGGAGAACCTGATGGTCGCGTCCGAGGGGCGCGTCAAGGTGCTCGATTTCGGCCTGGCCAAGCTGGTGGGTTCGCTCGCGGCCGACTCATGGCCCCAGGCACCGGACGTCGACTCCGCGCCGACAACGCCTGGCACCGTGCTGGGGACCGTCGGCTACATGTCCCCTGAGCAGGCGCGCGGCCAGACCGTCGAGTTTCGCTCGGATCAGTTTGCCTTTGGCGCGCTGTTCTACGAGATGCTCGCAGGCCGTCCGCCGTTCCGCCGGCCGACCCTGGCTGAGACGCTGACGGCCATCATCCGCGACGAGCCTGAGCCGCTTCCGCCGCTGGACCCGCGTGTCGACGCGCCGGTGCGGTGGATCATCGATCGCTGCCTGGCCAAGGACCCCGAGGATCGCTACGGCTCCACCCGCGACTTGGCGCGCGATCTCACCCGGCTGCGCGACGAGACGCTGCATTCGGAGATCTCGTCGCCGTCGCTTGCGATGAGCGTTGTGCCGCGAGCCCTCAGGCGTCTGCGGCGCCGACTGCCCCTGGTCGCCGCGCTGGCAGGGGTGGCGCTAGCATGCGTGGCGCTGGGCTGGTGGTCCCACCGCGAGCCCTCGGTGCGTTTCGAGCGCGTGACGTTTCGGCGCGGCACGGTCTGGTCAGGGCGCTTCGCGTCGGACGGTCGATCCATCGTCTACTCCGCCGCGTGGGAGGGCCAGCCGTTCCAGGTCTTCCAGAAGCATCCGGAGAGCGCTGCGTCGGTGTCGTTGGCCCTGCCCCCCGCCGAGGTCTTGGCGCTTTCGCCGTCGGGCGATCTGGCCCTGCTGGTCGATCCGCGCGTGATCCCGCCGGGACGCACGACAGGGGTGCTGGCGCTCGCGCCTGACACGGGTGGCACTCCGCGGCGCATCAGGGAGGACGTGCAGTACGCCGACTGGGACGGTGAGGGCCGCGAGCTGGTCGTAGTGCGCGCGGCGGGCGGAAAGACGCTGCTTGAGTATCCCGTCGGCAAGACGCTGTACGAGACAGCGGGCTGGCTCAGCCACGTGCGCGTGTCGTCCGACGGCAGGCGCGCCGCCTTTTTGGACCACCCGTCGGCGATCGAGACCCGCGGCTTCGTGTCATTGATCGATCTCGCGAGCGGCAAGAGGGAGCGCCTGGGGCCCGAGTGGCCGACGGTCGACGGGTTGGCCTGGAATCCCTCGGGCCGCGAGATATGGATCTCCGCGGCTGGAGAGCGCGAGTTGCGCTCGATCTACGCGGTGAGCCTGAGCGGCGGTGTGCGTCTGCTCGGCATGGGCCCGGGACGGCTGACCCTGCTCGACGTGTCCGGCGCTGGCGACGTGCTTCTGGCGCGGGAGAGCCGTTGGTTCGGCATCGCCTGCGCAGAGGGAGACGCGCGCGAGCGCGACGTGACGCACCTCGACTCGTCGCTACTGGCGGATCTCTCGCCGGACGGCCGCCACGTCCTCTTCACGGAGTTCGGCGAAGGTGTGGGTGACGCGTACGAGGTGTACCTCCGTAGTACGGATGGAGCGCCGCCCGAACGTCTGGGGATGGGCTTCGGCAAGGCACTCTCGCCCGACGGCCGCTCGGCCCTGGCTGTCTTGCCTGTGCCGCCACAGAGGCTCCTCTTGCTCAACACCGCTGCCGGTCCGGCGGTCGACATCGGCTCGACACATCTGTCCAGCTACGCCGCGGCCAGCTTCATGCCGGACGGCAAGCGCGTGATCATTGCCGGCGGTGCGGCCTCGGAGACAGAGGCGCGACTCTACCTCCAGGACCTGCCTCGGGGCGAGCCCCGTGCGATCTCGCCCCCGGGCATCCGCGTCACGCACTTGCAGGGGCTGCCGGTGTCGCCCGATGGACGCTTCGTGGCCGCCCTGGGTCCGGACGAGCGCATCGCCCTCTATCCGACGGACGGCACCCAGGCACGGGTCATCCCGGGCCTCGATGTCGGCATGGCGCCGGTCGGCTGGAGCCCGGATTCGCGATTCCTGTACGTCTACCGCGGCAACGAGCTTCCGGCGCGCATCCGGCGAATCGACCCGCTGACGGGCCAGGGTGGAGTGTGGCGGGAGCTGAGTCCGGCGGACCCGGCCGGGATCCATGGCTTTCCAGTCATCCGACTGACGCGGGATGGTACCGGGTACGCCTACTCCTACGCCCGATTCCTGCACGAACTATATTTGGCCCGTGGGCTGCATTAGCGACATAAGCCCTGCGAAGAGAACCGGTTAGGGCCGAACTGGCGCGTCGGCCGAAAGAAAAGCGGCTGGCGGGAGTTGCCAAAGCCGCTCAACGACTTAGATTACAATAGAGGGCTTGCCCCGTCCGGGAGGCGCGGACAGGGACCACGGCCCGGCTACTGGCGTCCACGTCACAAGATTAGAGGGATTGCTTGCGCATGGCTCTGTCCATCGAAGAACGCTACGACAACATCCGGCAGCTCGTCCTCGGCAAGGACAAGCCCTATCTGCTCTCCGAAGAGGTGAGCGAGATCCTGCCGGCCGACAGCTCGCCGGACGAGCTGGACGACATCTTCTCGATGTTCTCCTCCATGGGGATCGACGTGGTGGACTCCGAGCAGGAGTACCGCGACAAGGCCGAGGAGGAGGAGGGCGAAGGGCTGGACCTCACGCCCGGGGTGCTCGAGAAGACCAACGACACCGTGCGCATGTACCTGCGGGAGATG
>PMCG01000118.1:580-4018 GCA_003155335.1 Acidobacteriota bacterium | reverse complement strand
AGCATCGAGTAGGTCTTGCCCACGCCGGGAGCGGCACCGAAGAAGATCTTGAGGCGACCGCGCTGCGCGCTCCGGAGGCGCTCTACCAGTACATCGGGGTTCGGCCGCGCCTGAGGCATGACGTCAGTTTACGCGATGGCGTGACAACTTGACCAGGCCGTGCGACGGCTCAGGGCTTGTGGGGCTGCGCTCTTGCGACGACCGTGATCTGGAAGTCCTTCGCCAGCTCGATCAGGCGAAAGACGAGGTTGCGCCGGAGGAACGGCATTCGCGCCACGGAAGGACGATGCACGAGGATCTGGGAGACACCGTGGCGGCGCGCGAAGTCGACGAAGGCATCGGCGGCATCTTCCCCCGGAAGGACGTGCGTCTCGATGTGCAGGTTGCGCGCGAAAGTCAGATGTTGCTCCACTCTCTCACGAACTGCCGGGTCGAGCCGCTGAAGATCAGCCGCAGGGCATACGAAGACCGCGAAGCAGTCGGCCTTCAAGTGGTCGGCAACGCGGCGGCCGCGGCGGATCACGGCTGCCGTGGCCGGCTCGTCGGTCACGACGATGAGGACTCTCTCTCGCGGCCCTTCCGTGGCAGCCGATGAGTCCCCAGGTGCGCGGCCAGGGGCCACCGTCACGGCGGCCGGTTCCGCTTGCCGTGCGTCGACCTCGTGGGCGGTCTGCCGCAACGCCAGCTCGCGCAATGCCGCGAGCGTCGGTTCCTTGAAGAAGTTGTCGAGCGCTTGGCTAGCCTTCTCGGCCGAGTAGACGACACCGCGGGTGAGGCGGTTGCGCAGGGCATCCGGCGTCAGGTCGACCATCACGACCTCGGCAGCCTGGCGCATGAACCAATCGGGGACCGTCTCACGCACGCGGATACCGGTGAACTGATAGACCTGATCGTTCAAGCTCTCGAGATGCTGGATGTTCATGGTCGTGTAGACTGCGATTCCTGCTTCGAGAAGCACCATCACGTCTTCCCAGCGCTTCTCCCGTGGCGAACCGGGGACGTTTGTGTGCGGGAGCTCGTCGACCAGGCAGAGCTGCGGCCTGCGCGCCAAGATGGCCTCAGTGTCCATCTCCTCGAAAACCGATCCGCGGTACTCCATCCGGCGTCGTGGGATCAACTCGATGCCCTCGGCAATCGCGATCGTGTCCCGCCGCCCGTGAGGTTCGAAGTAGCCGATGACGAGGTCGACGCCTTCCTTCAGGCGAGTTCGGCCTTCGTCGAGCATTTGGTAGGTCTTGCCCACGCCGGCGGCATAGCCAAGGAACACCTTGAGCGGACCGGGATGGCTGCGCGTGACGTCATCCATGGGCGTCGAGATTCAGTTGGGGAACACGCGAACGTCAATACCCTCGGACTCGCGGATGAGACGCTCCACAGGGTTGTCCCGAACCCACGGCCAGCGCCTTCGTTGGCGGCTGTGGCCGACAAAGATCTGCGTCATGCCGCTTGATTGAGCGAATCGTACGATCGTGTCGATGGGATCCTCGGCATCCATGAGGTGGACCTCGGCTCTGAGCTCTCGAGCCAAGGCGAGATAGCCTCGCAGCACCGCCCGGTCGGCGTCGCTCAGGTTGGGCTGGGCGATGGAAAGCACGTGCAGCTCTCCATGGAAGCGGTCTGCCTGGCGCCGACCACGGCGGATCATGGTGGAACCATCCCCTTTGGGCGTTACGCACACGAGGATGCGCTCCTGCGCGCCGTAGGTCTGGCGCAGGCCATGCTCTTTGAGATAGGCCTCGAGCTGGTGGTCCACCGCGTCGGCCACGAGCAGCAGCGCGATCTCGCGCAACGCAGAGAGCTGGCGCGCGATGACCGCCGCCTCCTCGACAGAGCCTCCGGCCCGTCGCGCCCGGTCGAGACAATACTCTGCCGGCGCATCGACGACGACGATCTCGTCTGCACGGCTGATGAAGGCCTCGGAGACGGTTGAGGAGGAGCGGCGGCCACGGATGCGAGCCACCTCGTCGGCCTTCTCTTCGATCTGCTGGACATTGAGCGAGGTGATGACGGCGATGCCCTCTTCCAGTAGGTGCTCGACGTCCTGCCAGCGCTTTGCGGTCGGCCACTGCGGCGGGTTGTCGTAGGCCAAGCCATCGATCAGGCACACTGCCGGGCGGCGCTTCGTGATCGCCTCAACGTCGATGGCGGTGCGCCCGTCACGCTCGATGAGGGGGATGACATCGAGCCGCGCCAGCAAGTTCTCCACGTCCGGCGTGGAGTCCGGCTGGATCGCCCCCACGACGACGTCCTGGCCCCGCTCGCTGCGTCTGCGGCCTTCGTCGAACATGCGAAAGGACTTGCCGACTCCGGAGGCATAGCCGAGAAAGACCTTCAAGTGCCCGCGGCGTGCTCGCGCGTCGCTCAACTCCACCTGACGAAGGAGTTGGTCCGGGTCGGGTCGTTGGTGTCCGTTGCTCACAACGGTGATCCCGTCATTGATGGTCTCTCAACGCCTCGGGAAGCTCTCGTCGAGCGCCAGATTGACTACCAGGACGTTCACGCGCGGCTCGCCAAGGAAGCCCAGGTCGCGGCCTTCGGTGGACTGTGCAATCAGGTCCTGGACTTGCTGGATGCTGACCCCGCGCGCCTTGGCGACCCGAGCAACCTGCGCCTCGGCCGAAGCCGGACTCACGTGTGGATCGAGGCCGCTGAAAGAGGTCGTCACCAGATCGGCGGGGACTGGGCCAGAGTAATCTGGGTTGGCCGCGCGAAACGCCGCAACGGATGCCGCGACGCGATCGATGAGCTTCTGGTTGGTGGGGCCGTAGTTGGCGCCACCTGAGGCCATCGCGTCATAGCCATCGTTTCCAGCCGCAGACGGCCGCGGTTGAAGGTACTCGGGTCGCGTGAAGCTCTGCCCGATCAGGCGCGAGCCGATGACATGGCCGTCGGAAGCGGCAAGTAAGCTGCCGTTGGCCTGTCCGCGAAAGAACGCCTGGCAGAGTCCGGTGACGACTCCCGGGTAGACAACGCCGGTAAGAACGGTCAGGACGAGCATCATTCGGAGCCCTTGCGTCATCTGCTGCCACATGTCTTTCTCCTTACGCAAGTCTTAGCCAACCGAGAAGCTGATCGATGAACCAGATGCACGGGAAGGGTGCGACGAAACCGCCCAGGCCGTAGATCAAGAGATTACGACGTAGCAGGCCGGCCGCGCTCTGCGGGCGATACTTCACGCCGCGCAGCGCGAGCGGNNATCAGCGCGTTGAAGATCACGGCGGCCAGCACGGCGCTCTCCGGCGTGCGCAGGTGCATGATGTTGAGCTTGGCCAAGGCCGGGTAGGTCACCATGAACATGGCCGGGATGATCGCGAAGTATTTGGACACGTCGTTCATGATGGAGAACGTCGTGAGCGATCCGCGCGTGATGAGCAACTGTTTGCCGATCGCTACCACCTCGATGAGCTTGGTCGGATTGCTGTCGAGATCCACCATGTT
>PMCG01000118.1:0-569 GCA_003155335.1 Acidobacteriota bacterium | reverse complement strand
CGGATGTACTCGAGCTTTTCCTTGGGCGTGGCCTCGGCCAAGAAGTCGTCCACGCCGGCCTCCGCAGCGATCGCGGCCGCGGTCAGCGGGTTATCGCCGGTGATCATCACCGAGCGAATCCCCATGGCGCGCAGGTGCGCCATGCGCTCCTTCATCCCGCCTTTGACGATGTCCTTGAGATGGATGACGCCTAGCACCCGTGCGCCGTCGGCGACTGCGAGCGGGGTGCCGCCGCTGCGTGAGATTCGGTCGGACAACTCGCCAAGGCTGGGCGGGATTGGCCCACCTTCGGCCTTGACGAAGCTGGTGATCGCGTCGGTTGCTCCCTTGCGCAGGCGCCTGCCGTCGATGTCCACGCCGCTCATGCGGGAATAGGCCGAGAACGGGATGAAGTGCGCGTCGTGCTCGGAAAGCTCGCGGCCGCGGAGCTGATACTTCGCCTTGGCCAGCACGACGATCGACCGGCCCTCGGGCGTCTCGTCGGCCAGGCTGGAGAGCTGCGCGGCATCGGCCAGCTCGCTCTCGCTGACCCCGTCAACCGGCAGGAAGGCCACCGCCTGCCGGTTGCC
>PMCG01000080.1 GCA_003155335.1 Acidobacteriota bacterium | reverse complement strand
GACACGGGCACCGACTGCGTCGCGACTTCGATCCGGCACGGCTGCCGCAGCCTCGTGCAGCTCGAGATCCTGCCGCAGCCGCCCGGCGAACGCACCAGCGACAACCCTTGGCCGCAATGGCCGAAGGTGCTTCGGACAGACTACGGCCAAGAGGAGGCTGCCGCGCATTTCGGCGCAGATCCGCGCCAGTACGCCGTGCTCACGAAGCGCTTTGTCGGGGACGGCCAGGGCTCGGTCAAGCAGATCCACACTGTGCGCGTCGAGTGGCGCAAGGACGAGCACGGCCGGTGGACGCCGCACGAACTGCCGGGCAGCGAAGAGGTCCGGCCCGCCGATCTCGTGCTTTTGGCGCTCGGCTTTCTTGGTCCTGAGCGCGAGGGCCTGATCGAACAGCTCGGAGCGCGCCTCGACGCGCGCGGAAACGTCGTCACTGACGCCAGCAAGATGACCAGCGCGCCGGGTGTGTTCGCCGCCGGCGACATGGCCCGCGGCCAGTCGCTCGTCGTCTGGGCCATCGCGGAAGGCCGCGCCGCTGCCCGGGGCGTCGACCTGTATCTCATGGGCGAGACCAGCCTGCCCCAATAGCCCTCGCCGTACGGCCCTCTCCCTCCACGCGGCACTGCCGCTGCGGGCGACTTTCGTCTATCATAGTCGGTCCCGACTATGCAGGATCTCAGTGTCGCTCGGACTGACGCCGCACGGGAGAAGTCGCGGGTTGCGCTCACCTCGGTGCTGGCGGCCGTCCTGCTCACCGGTCTCAAGATCGTTGTCGGGACCGCCACAGGCAGTCTCGGCATCCTGGCGGAGGCCCTTCACTCCAGCCTCGACTTCGTCGCCGCGGCCATGACCTATGCGGCCGTACGCTGGGCCGAGCGGCCCGCGGATGACGACCACCCCTATGGTCACGGCAAAGTCGAGAGCTTCTCCGCCCTATTCGAGACACTGCTCCTGGTTGCGACCTCTGCCTGGATCATCTACGAGGCTGTCGAGCGCTTGTTCTTCCGAGAGGCGGCTGTCACACCCAGCCTGGCGGCGTTTGGCGTCATGCTCGTCTCGATCATCATCGACTACAGCCGCTCGCGAGCGCTGCTGCGCGTCGCAAAGAAGCACAAGAGCCAGGCACTCGAGGCGGACGCCCTCCACTTCAGCACGGACATTTGGAGCTCTGCCGTAGTGATCCTCGGCCTGGCGCTGGTCTCGTTCGGTACGCGCTTCGGTGCGCACACCTTCTGGGCCCGCGCCGACGCGCTGGCAGCGCTCGCCGTGGCCGGGATCGTGCTGTGGGTGAGTTTTCGCCTCGGGAAAGCCACAGTCGACGCCCTGCTGGACCGCGCGCCCGCAGGTCTCGCGCGTCAGATCGCCACGCTCGCAGCAGCGGTTCCCGGCGTCCTGGCGTGCCGGCGAGTGCGCGTTCGCCCGGTCGGCCCCACCGTATTCGTCGACATGCTTGTCGATGTCGCGCACTCCGCCCCCTTCGAGCAGGTCAACACCATCGTCTCGGAGGTCGAGCGCCGTGTCCAGGAACGGTACGCTCAGGCGGACGTCGTGGCGCGGGTCTGTCCTGTCGAGCTTCCCACCGAAGGCTGGGACGCACGCATCCAGGCCATTGCGGGGCGCATCGGCCTCACCGTCCACGAGGTACAAGTCAGCGAGAACCCCGGCCATCGCCTGATCACCTTCCACCTCGAGGTCGGCCCGGATCTGAGCCTAGCGGACGCCCATGCCGTCGCAGACCGTCTCGAGAGCCTGATCAAGAGCGAACTTGGCGGACACACCGACATCGTCACCCACATCGAGCCGCAGACTCCGAAGTCCCTGCGTCACGAGACGGTTCCTGATGCGCAGCCGCGCGTGCTCGCGGTGCTCAACAAGATCGTCAGCGAGGTGCCTGCCCTGCGTGGCTTTCACGCGATCAACGTGCGGCAGGTCGGCGATCGCCTCGCCGTGGCCATGCACTGCGTGTTCGACGCCCAGCTCCCCATCGGCGAGGTGCACCGCTTCGCCACGCTGATCGAGACGCGCCTCAAGACGGCGCTGCCCGAGGTTGCCGACGTGCACACGCACGTGGAGCCGCCGGAGCCGAACGAGAGGTAGCCACGGCACGCGATCGCGAACCGCGCTGCGCAGCCTGCTACGCGCGACGCGACCAACCGTTTACTGCTGTCTGCGAATGCCCTCGGCCACGCGATCGCTGGTCCGCTCCGCATATGCTCGCTCCAGCAGTTGGCGCACGCGCGGGTGACGTGCCGCGACCTCGTCAAGCGCCTTGCGATCCAGCTCGAGCACCTCGCACGGCCCAGCCGCGACGACCGTCGCGCTGCGTGGCGCACCCGAGAGCGCCGCTATCTCGCCGAAGAAGGCGCCCTCTTCCAGACGGCAGACCGTCCCACTGCGACCGTGCCCGTCCCGGACCATCACCTTCACCGCGCCGGCGGCCAGCACGAACAGCCCCTCCCCGGCTTCTCCCTCGCTCACGATGATGTCTCCGGCCTGGCGCGACACGAGGCGCAGGCTGGAAACGAGGCTCAGCAGCTCCTCTTCCGAGAAGTCGGCGAACAGCGGACTCGCGCGCAGGCCCGGACGATACGACGCCGGGGCCGCAGCTGCCCTGTCTGCGATGCGTCCGTCGGCTCTGCCAGCCAGGGCCTCGCGCGCCAGACGCAACAGCCAACGCTCGAATGGGTGTGTCGTCGGAAGCGTTTCCTCGCGCTCTGTGGTCGCGCCCGCGGCCGCTACTAACGACCGCGACGCGGGCAGCGGCGCCAGCAGCAGTTCTTCCACGTGCCGGTTCTGGATGCGCTCCACCTTCTTGACTAGGGCAATCGCCTTCGCGATGCGACCATGACGCGCCAGCTCGTCAGCAAGACCGACCAGCACCGGCACAGCCTCGTCGTGCTTGCCGGATCTGAGAAGCGCATCGGCCAGCTCAAGGCGCATGCGCGGATCCCAGTGCCCTTCGCCGAAGCGCGCCTCCAGGACCTCGACCGCCCGGGCCGGTGCCCCGCGCGCACCCAACTCGGCTTCCCGCACTCCAGCCACTTCCTCGTTGCCCGCTCGCTCGATGTAAGTCGCCTCGATCCGGGCTCGCACGCGAGGATGCGCCAGCGCGATCGCGTCCAGCGTGCCCTTGTCCAGCTCAAGCACCTCACACACCCTGGCAGCCGTGACCGTGGCGCCGCGACGCGTCCCGGACAGCGCCGCGATCTCGCCAAAGAAGTCGCCTTCCTCCAGACGTCCGACCTCCACCGCGTGTCCGTCGCGACTGCGTACGAACACCCGCGCGCGGCCACTGCTCAGCACGAACAGACTGCGGCCTTCTTCCCCCTCTGTCACGAGAATGTCGCCGGGCTCAAAAGTGCGGAGCGTCAGACCTTGGACGACAGCCAGCAACTCGGTGGCCGACAGCCCGGCGAAGAGCGGCGCGGCAAGTAGCCGGCTGACCCGCGCCGATTCCGACTGCGGCTCGTTCGCGTGCGTCTCTTCCTGAAGCGGCTGGTGCAACACATCTGCGACGAGGTCGAGGATCTCCTCTTCAGCGCGCACATCGGACGCCACTTGGACCCCAGGCGGCGCACTCCTCTT
>PMCG01000050.1:10982-13554 GCA_003155335.1 Acidobacteriota bacterium | reverse complement strand
GATGTTCCGCGTCAATGCGAGCGGAACGAGACGTGCCACGTGTTCTCTACTCTCCCTGCTGGAGGATTACCACTTGAAATGTCTGAAGGCCTTGTTGGCCTCGGCCATCTTGTGCGTGTCGTCCTTCTTCTTGACCGCGCCGCCGCGCTGGCCGGCAGCGTCCATAATCTCGCCCGCCAGCTTTTGGACCATCGTGCGCTCGGAGCGGGCGCGAGCGTAGCCGATCAGCCACCGCAGAGCCAGAGACGTGCGTCGTGTGGGATTGACCTCGATCGGCACCTGGTAGTTGGAGCCACCCACGCGCCGGCTCTTGACCTCGAGCACCGGCTTGACGTTGTCGATGGCCTTCTTGAAGACCTTGAGGGGATCGTCCTGAGTCTTGGCCTGCACGTTGTTCAGGGCCTCGTACATGATGCCCTGGGCCACCGCGCGCTTGCCTCCGCTCATCATGGTGTTGATGAATTTGGTGACCAGCGTGCTGTTATATAGAGGATCAGGCAGGACCTCTCTGCGTGGGACCGTTCCTCGGCGTGGCATCCTCTTACGCTCCTCTGGGCTCGCTCAACCGCCCCTGACTCGTCTTCTGTCCCGGCACCGTTTCGGTGCGCCTCGGGAAAAAACAACAGACGGCGCCGCGGCATCTCCGACTCCGACCACCGCTCGCGTCGTCTGAGGCTCCGACGACCGCCCCGCCTCGAGGATCCTGACCCCTGGCCTCTCGCCGCTCCCTGGGCCCGATCTCCCCGACCGTGTCTCTCCAGCGATCCCGCTGGAATCAGCGCCTCGACTCCCTCCGGCCCCACCCCAGGCAGGGCCACCGTCTCGCAGCCTTTAGACCTTGGGCCGCTTCGCCCCGTACTTGCTGCGGCTGCGCTTACGACCCTGCACGCCCACCGCGTCCAACGTCCCGCGGATGATGTGGTACCGCACCCCCGGCAGATCCTTGACGCGTCCCCCGCGGATGAGCACGATCGAGTGTTCTTGAAGGTTGTGCCCGACGCCCGGGATGTACGCCGTCACCTCGATGCCGTTCGTCAGACGAACGCGCGCGACCTTGCGCAGGGCCGAGTTCGGCTTCTTCGGCGTGGAGGTGAAGACGCGCACGCACACGCCCCGCTTCTGCGGAGAGCTCACAAGGGCCGGGCTATCCGTCTTCGTGCGGAGCTTCGTGCGGCCGATGCGAACGAGCTGGCTGACTGTTGGCACGCGACCTCCGAATCCTCGTCCTGGGCTCACCGGCGAACGACCGGTCTCTCCCGAGTGGACAACCTTTTAATTCTCTGTTGACAGAGGACGTCCTGTCAAGTGCGACCGATCCCTTTCGACCAAACCGCAACGGCCGTGCGACTAGGAAGTGCGGCGGGGCAGCACAGCGGGGGACCGAACGACGGGGGCAACTATACGCTACGGCAGGGCCCGCGTCAAAGAACAGGCGTGAAGCCTCCGCTCCCGAACGCGGGCGGGCCGGCGGCAGTGACGGTTGGAACGTACTCCACGATGCCGACGCAAACCAGACTGAACAGGCTGCGCTGCACTTCCACGGGATCCCCGGGCACGATGCGGATCACTTCGCGCGCTGTGAGGCGACCGTCGATGCGCGACAGGACGAAGCCGTCGAGGGGTTTTAGGCTGACCGCCAACGACTTCATCAGCGGGTCGGCCGAGAGACGCAGCGTGCGGTCGACGTCGCCCAGGTGATAGCGCACGACGTCCGGATCGTCGATACGTCGCACTGCCTCGAGGATCAGGTCCGGCGTCGAGAGACGCAGCGCTAGCTCGGTGAACCACGACGGCGCGGCCTCCTGTTCCTCGAAATCGGCAAAGCCGTCCGTCCAGGCGAACGTCTTGACGATCACCTCCCGCGCGTGAACGGCCAGGGCCTGCTCGAGCCCGTCCTCGCCCATGATCTCCAGCTCGCGCAGCACCTGCCCCAGCTTCTTGCGTTCGCGGGCGATGAGCTCGTTGGCGCGATCGAAGTCCGCCTGTGACATCAGCCCTTCGCGCACCGCGACCTCACCGAGGTGATCCTCGCGCAGGTTGCTGGTGGCGTGAATCACGTTCCCCTTCCAGATGCGCACACTGCGCCGCTCGGCGCCGCGGGTGAGGTAGAGCACGCCGGTCCGCCGGTTGAGATAGAGGTCGCGCAGCACATCCGCCAGCACGCCCTGGTAGAGCGGACGCGCGCTGCAACCCACATCGGCCACGAGCCCAGGTGCAGCGAGGACCGCCTCGGGCGTGGGTTCGGCGGCAGCCGGCTCCTCCTCCGGTAGAGGCGCGGGGGGCGGCGCAGGTGGGGGTTCGGGCGCAGGCGACATCGGCGGCCAGGACGCGACCTCGGCCGGGTCCACGACGCCCGCGATCGCCGGTGCGTCAGCCATGGCCAGATCGACGATCGACTCAGGGACATAAGCGGCGCGGTCAGCGAGACGCTCCACGCGCACGAGGGGCTGCGCGAACGTCGCCGCCGCACGCACCGGCGAGACCACGCGACCCACACGGCCGTCCGAGAGGTTGAGCAGGCTCCCCAGCGGAAAGCGCCCCATGGCATTGACGAACAGTTGCAGCAGAACAG
>PMCG01000050.1:2936-10971 GCA_003155335.1 Acidobacteriota bacterium | reverse complement strand
GCGCCGGTGGTGTCCCAGCGTGGCGCGCACGCGTCGCACCTTGGCCTCATGGAAGCCGCGCTGACGCAGGAGCAACCGCACGCCGGTCACGGGGTGTCGCGCGAGAGTCGTGCGTGCCGCGGCCGAGCTGGCCGCCGCGCCGGATTCAGCGAAGGCATAGCCCACGTCGTGAAAGAAGGCGGCCACACCCAGGTCCTGCAGCGCGCTCGCCGAAAGGCCGGCAGCACGTCCGATCAGCAGTGCAAGCCGCACGACGCGAACCAGGTGTGCGCCATAGGCGGCCGATGAGGCGCCGACGTCGCACCAATAGGCCGGATCGCTCGCATCCAGCAGCATCAGCTCCGTCACGAGGCGGCGCAACGGCAGCGGATTCGGCAAGCGTGCCGCCGCCAGATTGGCCCAGCTCTCCTCCGCGAGGCGGACGCCGCTCTGCACGACCGCTGCCGGCGGCCGCGAGGCTACCGGCGCCTCGCCGGGCTGTCCCACGCGGAAGTGGTGGATGCCCGCGACCTCGACGCTGGTCANNCCGGCTCCGCGGCCAGTGCCGCCACCAAGGCGCGCCACTGACTGTCGGAAAGCGGCGCGTGAAAGGACAGGCCTCCGCAGCCATGCCGCGCCAGACGGGCTCCCAGGGCAGAACCCACCTCGGTGCCTTCGAGGCGAATGCGCACGTCATTGACGTAGACCTGCTCTTCCACCGTCAGCAGGTGCACGCTCCCGAGAAGCCCTGCTAGGTGCGCGAGCGCCGTGCCCAGGTCGCGCAGCGGCTGGTCAAAGGCGCGGTTGTCCAGCGCGTGCGTGCGAGCCATCGCCAGCACGCCCGCGAACAGGTGCGCCAAGCGGTCGCCCTCCTCGCGCACGCGCGCCGCCAGCGCGCGGTCCTCCCCGGCATGCGCGCGCCTGAGCGCCCGCCCGATCTCCGTCTGCGCGCGGAGCACCTCATCCATTGCTGTCGTCCTGCGCTTGGCGCCGCCGCGCCAGCGTTGCCAGCGCGTGCTGGCGCACCTCTGCCCCGCCCTTTTCCGCCAGGCCGTGCAACATGCGCTCGGCCTCCGGAGCCGGGAGTACTCCCAGACCGGAGACCAGCATCCACTCCAGCATCCGCCCGCCGCTGGCTTCAACCCAGCGACCGAGGAGGCCCTTTGGCCGCAGCCATTCGTCGAACAACGACAGCGCCGTGTCCGGCGACAGCCGCGCCAGCGTGCGGCCGATCAGCTCGGCTTCACGCTGCGACACGCCTGCGGCGGCTCGCCGCTCCGCGTGCTCCGCCACCGCCGAGAAGGCCGCGTGTTCGCTGCGCCGCGAGAGCAGATCCAGGGCGCGCAGCCGCACGTCCTCGTGGGGACTGGCCAGCAACTGCGCGAGCGTCCGCGACACGCGCGGATTGGGCGGCGCCTTGTCGAAGCGCCTGAGTGCCTCGTGCACGACGTCCGCGTCCGGGTGATCGGCCAGCTCCAGCGCCGCGTCGAGCGCTCGCTCGGGCAGGGCGCGCGCGCAAGCCCGCAGTAGATCACAGGCGACGCGCGGAGGGGCGTCGCGCAAGCGAGAGAGCAGGTAGTCGGGCCGCTNNAGCTGGCGCATGATGCGCCGCGCCGCCTCGTCGAAATCCTCGGCCAGGAGGTCGATGAGCGCGGCGAGGTGATCCGCGGGCACGAGGTCCAGCAACTCGGTCAACTCGGCCGGCGGAGTGAGGGCCAAAGGCGCGACCACGACGAGCAGCCGGCGCAGCACGTCCCGCTCGGCGAACGCGCGCAGGACCGGCCCGATGATCGCGGGCGCTGCGCGCATCGAGTCGTAGAAGGAACGGACCAGTTGCACGAGCTCGCCGATCTCGCCCTCAGCCACGAGAAGGTCGCGCACTTCTACGGCCAAGGGCACGAACTCGTGCAACTCCGCTGGCGCGGCCAGTTCGTCGGGCCGCAGATCGAGCAGGGCCTTGACGGCCAGGACGGCGTTGTGGGCAAAGGCCTCGTCGGCCTCTTCGGCCGCCAAACGCGCGAGTTCCGCCTCGGGCACGGCGCGCCACTCGATCGCGACCGGCTCCGGCAGCTCGCGACACGGCAAATCCCAGTCGTCCGGGACAGGCTGGACAGGGCCGGCGGATTGCGTCGCGCCAGGCTCGCCCTGCTCCGCGTCGTCGTCGGCAGGCACAAAACCCTCGACCACGCTGACGTCGATATGTGCGAACCCGGCCTTGCGCAAGAGCGTCACGACGTCGTCTTCGTTCTGACGCACGCCCGCGTAGCGAATGGAGAGGATTTGCAGCAAGCGCAGCACCTCCTCCCAGCGCACGTCGCGCCCGATGTTGAGGCGTCTGACGCCGTCGCGGAAGAGCCGGAAGGCCAAAGAGCGCTCACGCTCCGGCTCGCGGTAGACCACCTCATCGCCGTACACCAGCTCAAACGGCCGCACCTCAAGATCGATCGGCGACGCCGTGTCGAGCGCGCGCTTCATCTTGACCCGGAAGTCCTCGATGAAGTTGCGAATGGTCGCGTTGTTCGGCTGGTAGAGCAGGAAGCTGCGGGCAGCTCGAGAAAGGGCGACGAGCGCCGCGTTCACGGCCTCCGCGACGGGAGTGCCGCCGACGCGGGCCTCCTCTTCCAGTTCCGCGGGGGGAGCCGCAGGAGCGGGCCGGCTTGCGCCTTTCTCACCGGGAGCGGCCTTTCGAGCCATGATCTGGTCGCAATGAGACCTTGACTAGTGTAGCGCGGATCGCCCTGCGGCGCGCGTCCGTACAGCAGCAGCGTCTCAGCGGCTGTGGCCCGGCCGCTGGGGCGTTGCGGCGGCCGGCAGGTACTCGATCAGGCCCACGCACAGCAGCCCAAAAAGACTCTGCATGATCGCGAGGCGGTCCCCTGGCACGATGCGCATCAGCTCGCGCACCGTTGTCCGGCCGTCGACGCGCGACAGNNATTCGCGATCAGTTCCTGAGCGAGAGCCTGTTCTTCGAAGCGGTAGCTTCCTTCCGTCCAAGTGAAAGCCTGCAGGATCACCTCGCGCGCATGCACCGTCAGCGCGTCACCCATCAGTCCCTCACGCACGGCGACAGGGCCCAGATGGTCCTCCGGTGCGTTGCTGGCGGCGTGGATGGTGTTTCCCTCCCAGATCAGGAGGGTCATGTGCTTGGCCTGCCGGAAAAGGTGCAACGTCCCCGACTTCTTGCCCAGAAAGAGATCGCGCAGGACCACTGGCAACGCACCTTCCGCGAGGGGCAGACCCGGCTGGCTGGTCGCGCCTGCGCCAGGCGGCGTCTGCGGCGCTGGCCCGGCCGCGGCAGGCGCTGGTCGCGCCCGGCTTGCCCCCACGCGCTCCGCGGCACGGCGCGCGTCAGCCACCACCTTCAGTGTTGCGAGGTCGGGCTCGACAGGAGCGCTCGCCGCGTCGCCCAGAACCGTCGCGATTCTGAGGCCCGGCTCGTTCGCGAGATCGACGAGCGTCTCCTCGGGCGCCGCGCGCCCGTCTGCGAGACGCTCGACGCGCACGGTGGGCCGCGCAAAGCTCTCCTTCGCCCGCGCCAGCGACACGACACTGCCGCTGCGCCCGTCCGAGAGCCGCAAGCGCGTCTGTCGCGGATACGCACCCATGACGTTGACGAACAGCGGCAGCAGGACCGGATCGTATGCGCTCCCGGCCGCACCGGCCATCAGCGAGAGGGCACGCCGAGGAGAGACCCCTCCCGCGCGAGGCTGGGTCAGTGTGTCGTAGTCCTCAGCAACAGCGACGATGCGGCCGAAGAGCGCGGGCATCCCGCGCGAGTCGTCGTAGCGGCGGTGGTGGTCGAGCGCGGTCATGACGCGGCGGATCTTGGCCTCGTGGAAGCCGCGCTGGCGGAGCAGCACGCGCACGGCCAGCAGTGGGTGCAGCTCGAAGGCCGCTTCTCCGGAGATCGACTGCTCCGGCGACGCCGAGCACAGCGCATAGCCCGCATCGTGGAACAGGGCCGCGACTCCGAGATCCTGCATCACGCCGGGCGAAAGGCCCAAGGCGTTGCCGAGCAGCAGCGCGAGATTGCAGACGCGGAGGTTGTGCGCGGCGTAGGGCGAAATGCCCTCCGGCTCCACGACGACCCACTGCGTCGCAGCGCCAGCGTCGAGCAGGCCTGTCACGAGACGCCGCGTGGGGAGCGGATTGGGCTGCCGGCTCGCCGCCAGATTCTCGAACACCTCATCGAGCAGGGCCGCGCCGCGCTCAGACACAGTGGCCGCATCGAGGGCCGTGTGGCCGCCCTCCTCGCCCGCGAGTCGGAAGTGGTGGATGCCCGAGAGATCGACGCTGTCAATGCCAGCCTCGCGCAGCGCCGCTTGCAGCTCGGCACGGCCGGCCTGATCGGGCTCCCGCGCGAGGGTGGCCACCAGAGCGCGAAACTGCGCCTCCGACAGCGCACCGTGGAAGGACAGCCCGCCGATGCCGTGCTGCCGGAGCTTCGCGCCAAAGTCCTCGCCGATGTCGCTGCCTTCGAGGCGGATGCGGATGTCGTTCATGTAGACTTGTTCTTCGACCGCCAGCACGTGTACGGCGCCGAGAAGATCGAGCAGCACTTCCAGCGCGTGCGTGAGGTCCGCGATCGGCTGGTCGAAGGCGCGATTGCTGAGGGCGTGCAGCTTCGCCATGCCCAGCGCGCCGTACAGCAGCTTGACAACTCTCTCGCCCTCGTCGCGCACACGGCCGGCGAGCGCGCGGTCCTCGCCGGCACGAGCACGATTGATGGCCTTGCCGAGCTGTGCTTGTGCTGCAGCTATGTCATCCACGTGAGACCTGTTCGCGCCGCCGGCGCGCCAGCGTGGCCATACAATGGCGGCGCAGCTCGGAATCCGCGTGCTTGGCGGCCTCGCGGATCATGCCCTCAGCCTCGTCCTCGCTCATGCCGCCCAGACCGGCCACGGCCACCCACGCCAGCAGGCTCTGTGCCCGCGACTCGACGAGGCGGCCCATCAGCCCCCTGGGCCGCAACCATCCCTTGAAGACCGGTAGCGCCGCGGAGGGCGCGAGGCGCGCCAGCGCACGCCCGAGGCCCTCCGCTTCCTCCAACGGAAACCCTTCCGGGGCACGCCGTTCCGTGGACCGCAGCAACGGCTCGAACACGGTCGCCCCGTACTGGCTCGCCAGCAGCTCGATGACTCGGAGGCGCATCTCGTCGTCAGGCGAGTCGAGCAAGCGCAGCAGCGCGCGCGCGACACGGGGTTGCGGCGGCGCCGTCTCCAGACGACGCAGGGCTTCGCTCACGACCGATGCGTCCGGGTGCTGGATCAGCTCGGCAGCGACCTCCACCGCACGCTCGGGCAAGGCCCCAGCAAGGGCCCGCAAAATGTCGCACGTGACGCTCGCCTCGGCGGTGCGCAATCTCGACACGACGTATTCCGGGTCGTCGCCGGCGTAGCGCTCGACGAGCTGCCGCGTGATGCGCCGCGCGGCCTCGTTGCGCTCCGAACTCAGGGCGTCGAGCAGGCGCGGCAGCCGCTCGGCCGGGAGAAGGTCCAAGAGCTCGACCAGCTCCGGAGGTGGCGCGGTCGTGGCTTCGGGTGTCGAGTGCAGGATCTGCACCAGCGCGCGCCGGTCGCCAAACGTGAGCATCAGCGGTTCGATGTGGGCCGGATCGAGCGCGGCGTTCATCTGCAGAATGCGCACGAGCATCGTCAGATGTCCGAGCTGTCCCTCGGCCAGCAGGAAATCACGAACCTCGGCCATGAAGGGGAGCACGTCCGCGACGTTGATGGCGCCGGTGGCGTCGGCCGCTCGCTCCAACAGGGCTGCCGCCGCCTGGGCCGCGTTGGCCGCGAGCAGGTGTGAGGCCTCTTCCGCGCACATGGCCTGCCGCGCGTCCTCGGGCACCTCAGACCAAGCCAGGGCAGCCGCAGCGTCCAGCCGGCGGCGTGGAAGGTCCCAGTCGTCGGGGGCCGTGACCGCGCTGGCGTGACCGCGCTGCGCCTCCTCTTCATCCTCGGGCACAAAGCCCTCGACGGCCTCTATCTCTATGTGTTTGAACCCGGCCTTCCACAGGAGTGTGACGATGTCGTCCTCGTCCTGGCGCACGCCGGTGAATCGAATGGAGAGAATCTCCAGCAGGCGCAGCATCTCGTCCCAGTCGACAGCGCCGGCGATCGTCAGCCGACGCACCCCATCCCGGTACATGCGGAACGCCAGCGAGTGCTCCCGGTCGCGCTCGAGGTAGACGACCTCGCCGTCGAGCGCCAGCTCAAAGGGACGGACCTCGAAGCGCAGCGCGTCCCCGCCCGCCAGCGCCTGGGTCATGCGCGTGCGCAGGTCCTCGATGAAGCGACGAATCGCGTCGTTGCCCGGATCGTAGAGCAGGAAGCTGCGAGCAGCGCGGGAGAGCGCGAGCAGCGCGAGGTTGGCCCGCCGCCCGCGGTCGCTGGCCCCGAGACGAGGCTCTTCAACGAGCGGCGCAGCCTCAGCGCCATCCTTCGCAAGTGCGGCGGCGGGTGACCCCTGTGCCTCCGGCGCGCTCATCTGCACCCCCTCCGGGGACCTTGGCTCAATGATAGCCCTATGGGCCCTCTTCGGGCAGCGGTGGAAGGTCCAGCGGTTCCGAGGGCGCGATGGGAGTGACTGCCAGGCTCTCGTAGCTCGGGATGAACGTCATGGGATGGGCGCGCGTGAAGTCCTCGTCCAGCATCTCCGCGAGGACCCGCCCCTCCATGTCGCGCGCCACCGGCAGCCCCATCAGGTAGAGCACGGTCGGCGTGATGTCGAGCACGGAGGCGTTCTCGATGCGCGCCCCGGCCCGGACGCCGTCCCCGATCGCGAGTACGAACCCGTCCGGAGCGTCCGCATGCGTGCCGCTGGCGGTGCTCCCGCCCAGAAAACGCGTGCGCAGACGCTGCACGAGCGACACTGGCTGCATGCCGCAGCCCGAGACGACGAGCAGCACTTCGCGCGGCCGCTCTGCCGACGCGAAGTCGTTAACGGCCTGAATCACGAACGCCAGATAGCGCTCCAGCACGCGCCCGTAGCGCCGGATCTCGTCCGCAGATACGTCCCCGAAGTGCTCCGGTTGCGCGTAGCGCATGAACTCGTGGCCCACGGTATCGAACCCGCGCAGATAAAGCGCAAAGAAGGGAGGGTCGAGTGCGGCACGCAGCGCTCGTCCGGCGCGCAGCGCGCTCACGTCAGGAGCCAGGGCCTGGCCCACCAGATCGCGACGCCAGTCGACCTCGCCTTCCGCCGACTGTGAGACGTCGACAAACTCGGACAGCCACGCCGGGTCGATGTCCGCCGGGTAGACGAGCTGCGCCGCGACCTCGTGCGCCAGCGACGCGGGCTGCAGGGCCTCGCCCAGCCGCGCCGGCGGCACACGCTGAAAGTAGTCCGAGAGCATGAAGCCCTGCACCCTCTCGACCGGATGCGTGCCCGGCAACTGCACCACGCCGACGTCGATGCCAAACGCGTTGAGCGCGTTCCAGAGCGCGCGTCGCCTGCGGGCGACCTGCATCACCGGTTCCGACGAGACGAGGCCGATCCGTTCCAGGAGCCCCACGAACACGCCTTGTGGAAGCAGCTCGTAGACCGTGCTCGAGCCGAGCAGCCGGTACTGCACGGAGCTCCGCACGCCGTGGTCACGTGGCAGGCGGCCGGTGACGATCGTCGCCCAGACAGGACGCGTCTCCGTGGGCCTGAGCGTCGCCAACGGGCCATACGCCCCGCGCCGGACAAGCGCTGCCAGCGCCGGCAATCGACCGCGCGCGAGCTCGTCGTTCAGGAGGGCCGCGCCCAGTCCGTCCACGCCGAGCAGCGTGACGCGGCACAGCGGCTCCATGGGTGCGGTGACGACAGGTACCGGGGACGGGGCGGGGCGCGGGGCGGGCCGCAGTGCCAGTGGCGCAACGACAATCGCGGCCGCAGCGAGCACCGCCAGAGGAGCGGCCAGGCTGCGCCCCAGTTGCGGGAACACCGCCACGTCGACACACACGCCCAGCAGAAGCAGCGTCGCCACCGTCACGCTCACGGCCGCGGCTGCGAGCGCGCTCACTGACTCTGCCGGAATCGAGTGCCGATACTGGAAGACGTTCTGCCAGTA
>PMCG01000050.1:0-2924 GCA_003155335.1 Acidobacteriota bacterium | reverse complement strand
GCGACGTGCGGATTGAGGTATAGCGTGAGCAGCACCGGTGTGGCCGCAACCAGCGCGCCTGCCAGCGCCGCACTGCCGAGCATTCGTGCACGCATCGACCCTGGCCGCGATTATATCCGCGCCCCCCTGATCGCGCCGCTGCTGCGGTTGAACGACGCCGGCCACGCCGGCTATCATCTCCGCGTGCCTGTCAACGGCGAGACGCCCCTCGTCGCGCGCGAGCTGCTCGCCGACGACTATTGCCTCCTCACGTTTCGCCACCCGGACGTTGCGCAGGCGGCCCGGCCTGGCCAGTTCGTGATGATCAAGCCCGGCGCCAGCGCCGAGCTTCCCCTAAGGCGACCGTTCTCGATCCTGGCGGTCGATCGCGAGCAGGCCACGTTCTCGCTGTTCGTCAAGCGCGTCGGGGCGAGCTCGCGCGCGTTGAGCCAGCTCTGCCCGGGGGAGGTTGCCACGTGCCTGGGCCCGCTCGGCCGACCCTTCGCCGCGCCACCGCCAGGTGCGGTGCCACTATTGATCGCAGGCGGCTACGGCGTGGCGCCCTTGATCTTCCTCGCACGCGAGCTGATGCGGGACGGCCACCTGCCGTGCCTGTTCTACGGCGGCCGCAGCGCCAAAGACCTGGCGTTGGCCGGCATGACTGAGGCACTCGGAACGCCGGTTCATTTCGCGACCAACGACGGTAGTCGCGGCCAAGCCGGACTGGTGACCGAGAGCCTCGAGCGCCATCTCGATGCGTACAGCCAGCCTGCTGCGCTCTACGCCTGCGGCCCGCAGCCGATGCTGCGCGCAGTCGCGCGCATCGCAGAGACGCGCGGTCTGCCGGCGCA
This sequence comes from Acidobacteriota bacterium, assembly GCA_003155335.1. Taxonomy (GTDB): domain Bacteria; phylum Acidobacteriota; class Vicinamibacteria; order Fen-336; family Fen-336; genus FEN-336. Next base: position 2,094 of record PMCG01000050.1, on the reverse strand, counting down.
GCTCAGCCTCGACCCGTGGATGGGCTGTGGAGTCGGTATCTGCCTGAGTTGCGTCGTGCGCCTGCGGCGCGCGGGCGAAGCCCGCGCGAAGTACCGCTGCGCCTGCACCGAGGGTCCCGTCATCGACGCGCACGAGATCGTGTGGGACGAACCGGCCGACGCGACCAGGGAGGAGGCACGTTGAGTCTCGCCGTCGAGATCGCCGGCCTGCGTCTGCGCAACCCGCTGATCGCCGCCTCTGGCACGATCGGCTACGGTGTCGAGGTGGCGAGCCTGGCGGATTTCTCGCGCATGGGTGGGCTCGTCCTCAAGGGCCTCTACCTCGAGCCGCGCGAGGGCAATCCGCCGCCCCGTCTTGTCGAGACGCCGGCGGGCCTGCTGAACGCCATCGGCCTGCAAGGGGTCGGCGCGCGCAATTTCGTGCGCGACTTCGCGCCGCGCCTCGCAGGCTTGGGCACGGTCGTGCTCGCCAACGTCTGCGGCGAGACCATTGAAGAGTATGCCGAGGTCGCGCGCGTCCTCTCCGATGCGCCCAGCATCTCCGGGCTGGAGATCAACATCTCTTGCCCGAACGTCAAGGTCGGCGGCATGGCCTTTGGCGCTGACCCGCGCATGACGCATGCGGTCGTCGCTGCCGTGCGCAAAGCCACGCGCCTGCCGCTCATCCCCAAGCTCTCCCCCAACGTGACCGACATCGCCGTATGCGCTCGCGCCGCGCACGAGGCCGGCGCTGATGCGCTCTCGTGCATCAACACCTTGCTGGGCCTGGCCATCGACGTCGAGCGCCGGCGGCCCAAGCTGGCCTTTGGCACCGGCGGGCTCTCAGGGCCGGCCATCCGTCCGGTTGCCGTGCGCATGACTTGGCAAGTGGCCCGCGCCGTGCCCATCCCGGTGATCGGCATCGGGGGCATCTCCTGCGCGACCGATGCGCTCGAGTTCCTGATCGCCGGCGCGCGCGCCGTTGAGATCGGCACTGCCAACTTCGTGGACCTCGCCGTCTACGGGCAGATCGAGGACGGCCTCACGGACTATCTCAAGCGACACGGTCTCGATCGGATCGAGCAGGTCGTCGGCACGCTCGAGTATCCCGAGCGTGCTGCGGTGAGGAGTGAAACGTGAACGCACGCGATCGGCTGATCGTCGCCCTCGACGTGCCCAGCGTCGCCGAGGCCGACGCGCTGTCTGAACGCCTGGCAGGCCACGTGGGCATGTTCAAGGTCGGCAGCCAGCTCTTCTCGGCAGGCGGCATCGAGGTCGTGCGGCGCCTGGTCGCGCGCCGCGAGCGTGTCTTCCTGGACCTCAAGTACCACGACATTCCCAACACGGTCGCTGGCGCGATGGACGCGGCCGCGCGGCTCGGGGTCGCACTCGTGGACGTCCACGCCCTCGGTGGCAGCGCCATGATCGCGGCAGCAGCCAAGGCCAAACAGGACCGGGACACGCGGCTGCTCGCGATCACGATCCTGACGAGCCACGACGCCGCGACCCTCGCGGAGCTCGGCCTGGCCGGTTCTGTGCAGGAGGCTGTCGTGCGTCTCGCCAGACTGGCGCAGAAGGCCGGGGCCGACGGTGTCGTCGCTTCCCCGCAAGAGGTCGCGCTCATTCGCGAGGCCTGCGGCCAGGATTTCCTTGTCGTCACGCCCGGCATTCGCCCGCTCGGCGCGAGCCGCGGCGATCAGGCGCGAGCTGCAACGCCTGCGGCAGCGGTGGCCGCAGGCTGCGACTACATCGTCGTCGGCCGGCCGATCATCGAGGCCAGCGATCCGGCCGCGGCGGCCGACGCCATCGTCGCCGAGTTCGCATCGGCGACGGCGCGATGACCGACAAGGCGCCGCCGTAGGCACGGCGCGCCGTGCCCCTACTGGCTGCCCATATCCGCTCACCGATGGCCGCTGCTGTTGACACCTCGGCAGCGCCCCTCTAACATTGCCTCTCTTCTGCCGGTGCCGGAGTGGTGNNCGAGTCCCGCCTCCGGCACCAACTTCGAGCTTAGCCGACGTCAGCGGTGCGACGTCGGCCTGACGCTCAGGTCTTCGGCGCTTCGTCCGGCTTGTGCGCCACCGCTGGCGGGGTGATGCGCGCGCCGCAAGAGCA
>PMCG01000220.1 GCA_003155335.1 Acidobacteriota bacterium | reverse complement strand
GGCAAGTCGACCTACGCGCGCTGCGGGATCATCGTGAACGTCACGCCCTTTGAGCCGGAGTGGGAGGGCATCGTCACGCTGGAGGTCTCGAACACGACGCCACTCCCGGCTAAGATCTACGCCGGCGAGGGCATTGCGCAGGTGCTCTTCCTCGAGAGCGACGAGCCCTGCGAGACTTCTTACGCGGACAANNCCTTCGGTGTCGGTCCGGCCGCTCTGGGAGAGGACATGGTCAGCGAAACCGTCACGATGGAAGGCCATTTGATCGACTCGGACATCCTGCGCAAGGCGTTCCGGCGCATCGTGCAGGAGGGCGGCAATTTCGAGATCGACGAGTTCCGCGTCGGCCAGACGAACGACGAGCCTTCCTACGTGCGCCTGGTCGTTAGGGCGGCGGATTCGCAGGCGCTCGACCGGATCGTCGAAGGTCTGGGCTACCTTGGTGGCTCGACTGTGGTCGAGGACGCGCGCTTCGCGCCGGCTGAGGCTGACGGCATCCTGCCGGACGAGTTCTACTCGACGCCCAACTTCGACACCTTCGTGCGCGTGGAAGGCGTCTGGCATGCGGTGCGCGATCAACGCATGGACTGCGCCGTGGTCCTGCGCGACGCTCTGCCACACTGCGTGAAGATGGGCCAGGTGCGGCAGGGCGAGCCGGTGGCGTTGCGCGGCCACGGCATCCGCGTGCGTCCGCCTGAGCGCAGCCGGGACTTCTCTGTGTTCGGTTTCATGTCCAACGACATCTCCGCCGAGATCAACAAGGGCATCGTCATCTCGGCCACAGTGCGTGAGATGCGTGCCACGCGCGCGGCGGGGGAGCGCATCGCTGTCGTGGCCGGACCGGCGATCATTCACTCGGGCGGAGACGTGGCCCTGGCGCGGCTGGTGCGCGAGGGATGGGTCGACGTGCTGCTGGCGGGCAACGCCTTCGCGGTGCACGACGTCGAGAAGGCCCTGCTCAGGACGAGCCTTGGAATTTGTCAGATGAGCGGACGCGCGGTCGAGGGTGGGAGTCGGCATCACCTGTACGCGATCAACACCGTGAATCGCGCCGGCGGACTGCGCGCCGCAGTCGAGGGCGGCCAAGTCAAGTCAGGTGTGATGTACGAGCTCATCCAGCGCGGCATTCCGTTCGTTCTGGCCGGCTCGATCCGCGACGACGGTCCGCTCAAGGACGTGATCACAGACGTCGTCGCGGCGCAGAAGGCCTACGTCGAGGCCCTGCGCGGCGCAGGCATGTGCCTGATGCTGGCCACGGCACTGCACTCGATCGCCGTGGGTAACCTGCTGCCGGCGCGCGTGCGGACCGTCTGCGTCGACATGGTCGAGTCGGTGCCCGTCAAGTTNNCTTCTTGGAGCGCGTCGTCAACGAGCTGCTCGGCTGAGGCGCGAGGCCGCTCAGAAGCCGATGCCGATGCCGCCAGTGACCATCGTGCGGCTCGAGGCCGGATTGCCGCCGACGCGCCTCATCACGCCCACGCTGAACTTGACGAAGAACGTCGCCTCGGCTTCTATCCCCACGTACGTGGCGCGCGGCTTGGCCACGAGCGGGTGGCCCCACGTTCGCAGCGCGGAGAGCTTCAGCCCGCCCGCGGCGTAGGGCAGCAGTCCCTTGGCATAGCCGACGCTGAGCTTGCCTCCCGCGAGCCCTGGCTCGACTTGCAACAGGAGGCCGTGGGGCAGGTGCGTCCCTGGAGGCGGCGGCTCCGGTGCGTCGATCTCGCCGATGAGCACGCCGGCTGAGGCCGAGACGATCTGCGGCGTACTGAGGCGCACGCCCCAGGTGGGCTCACATCCTGCCTGCGCCGGAGCGACGCCGGCCAGAGACAGCAGCAGACCCGCCAGACCGACAGGGCAGACGACGCGACCGTATGCCACGAGCTTCCTCTCCGCCTCGGCTGCGCTAGAGGCGATTTGAGCCTATCATGCCGAGACGATCGCGACGCGCGGACCAGGCCGAGCCGGCGGGTGCATCTATGGACCGACGCCAGAGCGTGCGGCATGCGGTAGAGAGTATCGAGCCTTCCCTCGACCCGGCAGCGCTCGACGAGCACTTCGGCCGCGTGGATGAGGGCTACCTCGATCGTCATTCTCCGGACCAGATCGCGCGACACGTATACCTGAGCGCGCGACTCGATGCTTCGCGGCCTGTGCGGGTCGAGGTCCGGTCCCTTGACGAGTGCGATTACGAAGTCACGGTCGTGGCCTACGACTACTTCGGGGAGCTGGCGCTACTGTGCGGGCTCCTGACGTCGTTCGGCCTCGATATCCGCTCCGGACGCATCTACACGTTTGGCGCAGCAACCAGCCGGCCGACGCCGACGCGGCGCGCCTCCGGCGCTGGGCCACGGCGGCCGCGTGCAGCCGCGACGAAGATCGTGGACGTCTTTGTCGTTCGCTCCGTGGACGGCGTCGTCTTCGGCGTCGAGCAGCAGGCGGAGCTCGCGGCCGAGACCGAAGCGTTGTTCAAACTGGTGAGCGAAGGCGCGCTCAGCTCTGCGCGCGATCGCCTGAACCGCCGCCTGGTGGAGCGGCTGGAGACGGGGCGCGGGCGCTTCGCGCGAGCGACCGACGCTGTGCGCGTGAGCTTCGGGGCCGCGTCCGATGCGGACTGGACGGTGATGGAGGTGCGGGCACAGGACACGCCGGCGTTTCTCTATGCCCTGGCCAATGCCCTGTCGCTGCGCGGCGTCTACATCCATCACGTCGAGATGGAGAGCGTCGGGGAACAGGTGCGCGATCGCTTCTTCATCTCGGACCGTTCTGGGAAGCGGATCGACGCGGAGGACGAGCGCGCCGCACTGCGGACGGCCGTCAGCCTGACGAAGCAGTTCACCCATTTCCTCACGAGCGCGCCTGATCCGGCTGCCGCGATCCACGCCTTTGACCAGCTCGTGGACGTTGTGGTCGCGCGCAACGCAGAGGGCGGGGCGTCCGTGTCGCTGACCGACGAGGATCTCGACGCGCTGGCTCATCTCCTCGGCAGCAGCCGCTTTCTTTGGGAGGACTTCCTGCGCGCGCAAGTTGGCGACCTGCTGCCGCTGCTGCGTCGCCTGAAGGCCGAGCCGCTACCGCGGGGGCGCGCGCATTTCGCGAGCGAGCTCAGCGAGCGTCTCGCGGCCACCACCGATCTCGACGCCAGATGTCGCGCACTCAACGAGTACAAGGACCGAGCGATGGTCCTGATCGACTTGAAGCAGCTCCTTGACCCCAACGTGGCGCTGCCCGCGTTCTCCGCGGCGCTCACCGAGCTGGCAGAGGCAGTGCTGGCGTCGGCCATCGAGATCTGCGGGGCCCACCTTGCCGAGCGTCATGGCTGGCCACGCCTGCCGGACGGGAGCGCCTGCCCGGTCGCAGCATTCGGGCTTGGGAAGTTCGGTGGAGGCGAGCTGGGATACGGCTCCGACATCGAGCTGCTGCTGGTCTACGGTGGATCGGGTCAGAGCGACGGCGCTGAGGCGATCGAGAACGCCGTGTGGTGCGACGCTCTTGCCCGGGCCTTGCTCGAGTTCGTCGAGGCGCGGCGCCACGGCATCTTCGAGATCGATCTGAGGCTCAGGCCCTATGGCCGCAAGGGGCAGCTCGCGAGCGTCGTCGAGCAGATCGAGAGCTACTACAGCGCAGACGGGGATGCTGCCCCGTTCGAACGTCAGGCGCTCGTCAAACTGCGCTGGGTCGCGGGAGACGAGGCCCTCGGGCGGCGCGTTGAGTCGGCGCGCGACCGCTTTGTCTACGGTGCGGCGCCCTGGGACCACGAGACGTCGCTGCACCTGCGCTGGCGCCAGCTTCACGAGCTGGTCGAGCCGGGCGCGATCAACGTCAAGTACGGCGCGGGCGGCATGATCGACGTCGAGTATGCGGTTCAGTACCTGCAGGTCCAGCACGGTTCAACCTGGCCTGATCTGCGCACGCCCAACACGCTCGCGGCCCTCTCGGCCCTCAAAGCGCGCGGGCTGGTCAGCGCGCAGGAGCACGAGCAGTTGTTGCGCGCGTATCTGTTTTTGCGGCGTGTGGTGGATGCGTTGCGCATGGTGCGGGGCAATGCGAAGGATCTCGTCCTGCCGGCCGCGGACTCTGACGAGTACATGTTCCTCGCGCGCCGGCTGGGCGTGAGACGCGAGAGCTGGGCCGCTGCCGCTGCCGCGCTGGCCCAGGAGCTGCGGGGTCACATGGCCACGGCCCACGAGTTCTACGTGAATCGCTTCGGAGTGCCTCGAGCGGCCACGTCGTAGCGGGCTTGAGGCGACTGCGGGAGCGGTATCTGCTGGCCCTGTCCCGGGAAGCAGACACCTGATGGAGCCGCGTGCTTGCGACGCAGACGTGGTGTAGGCTGCACGGGTTGCGTCACGCGTCGACACGCGTTCCGGTTCATCGACGTGGTCACCTGCCGAAGATCCGCATGCATCTGAAATCGGTTGCCGGCTCGCTCATATCTGCCGCGATCCTGCTCGCGGCGAGCGCCCTCGGGGCCGCGGACGGGTCGCCCCAGAGCGCAGCGCCGCCGAGCAATCCCTACGGCCGCGTCTACCCGGCCAGGATCTATCGCACCGTCAAGCTCCAGGGTCCTGCGCCGGTCATCGACGGACGGCTAGACGATCCTGCCTGGAACGAGGGGGAGTGGGCAGGCGACTATCGGCAGTTCGCCCCGACCGAAGGGGCTTCGCCGTCGCAGCGCACTGAGCTCAAGATCCTCTACGACGAGACGAATGTCTACGTCGCGATCCGCGCCCACGACGAGATGGCCAAGGTCCACCGCTACTCAGGCCTCAGAGATGAGATGGTCGGCGACATCGTTGGCGTCTGCTTTGACAGCTACTTCGACAAGCGCACCGGCTTCGAGTTCGATCTCACCGCTGCCGGGGGCAAGATCGACCTCGTCCTGACGAACGACAACGCGGACACGAACTGGAACGCCGTTTGGGACGGCAAGACGGCGTTCGAGGAAGGGGCCTGGACGGCCGAGATGCGCATCCCCCTCAGTCAACTGCGCTACGGGCCGAACGACGAGCAAGTCTGGGGTTTGCACGCCTGGCGCTGGATCGACCGCAATCAGGAGGAGGACCAGTGGAACCTGATCCCGCGCAATAGCAGCGGGCGCATGTACAACCTCGGGGAGCTGCACGGGATCCACGGGATTAGGCGCTTTCGTCACGTCGAGTTGATGCCCTACAGCATGGGGCGGATCGTGGCAGATCCTCGTGTGGCCGGGGACCCGTATCACTCTGGGCCAAGGACGCTCGGCGCTGCCGGTCTCGACGCCAAGGTCGGCCTGACGACGGACATCACGCTCGACGCCACGGTGAATCCGGACTTCGGCCAGGTCGAGGCGGATCCGTCGGTGATGAACCTGACGGCCTACGAGACGTTCTACGACGAGAAGCGGCCGTTCTTCCTCGAGGGCCGGAGCATTCTCGACTTCACCGGCGGCGAGGGCCAGCTCTTCTACTCGAGGCGCATCGGCCACGCGCCGGGCTACGCGCCGGAGTTGGCCGACGGCGAGTTCATGCGCACGCCGGACCATACGAGCATCCTCGGGGCCGTGAAGGTCACGGGCAAGACGCGTGGCGGTCTCTCACTCGGGGTCGTCGCGAGCCTGACCGGCGCGGAGACGGCGCAGATCTGGTCGCAGGGCCAGGAGCGGCGCCAAGGCGTGGAGCCAGCGGCGAACTACTTCGTGGCGCGCGTGCAGAAGGACTGGGACAAAGGCAACACGAGCCTGGGCGCGATCGTCAGCTCGACGCATCGTTGGATCAGCGACCAGGCGCTCGCATTCATGGCGCATGACGCTGTCACTGGCGGCGTGGACTTCGTGCACTATTTCGCGAAGCGCACCTATTCGATTGCCGCAAAGCTCGTCGTGAGCGACGTGCGTGGCAGCACCGACGCGATCCAATCGCTGGAGACGAATGCCGTGCACTACTACCAGCGGCCCGACGCGACGCACCTGGGCCTCGACCCAAACGCCACGTCGCTGTCGGGCCACGGTGGCCAGATCACCTTCGCGAGGCAAGGCGCCAGCAAGTGGAGCTTCTCCGAGTCGCTGCTGTGGATGTCCCCGGGTCTGGAGCTCAACGACGTCGGGTACCTTCAGCGGGCGGACCTGATCAGGAACCGTGTCTCGGTGACCTACAAAGAGACGCAGCCGCACGGAATCCTCCGCGAGTTCGGCGCATACGCTGAGCATATGGACGCGTGGGATTTCGGCGGGTTACGCCTGGACGGGAGCACCTCGGTGAACCTGAACTTCCCGTTCAAGAACAAGTGGGGAGCCCAGGCCGGCGCCACGCTGGCTCAGGAGCCGGTGGACACGCGCTTGCTCCGGGGCGGGCCAGGCCTGAAGCTCAGCCGCTATTTCTGCACGTGGGAGTATGTCAACACGGATCGCTCGAAGCCGGTTTCGTTCGCGTTCAACTTCCACACGCACCTATTCCCGGAGAACAGGTCGCACCTGTTGCAGCTCACACCGGACGCCAGCCTGCGCCTCTCGAACGCGTTCACGTTCTCCGCGTATGTCGACTACACTCGCAACTCGAACGCCACGCAGTACGTTGCGACCGCCGAGACCGATCAGGGCTCGCGCTACATCGTCGGCAAGATCGACCAGAAAACTCTTAATGCCACTGTGCGCGTGAACCTGCACCTCACCCCCGAGCTGTCGGTGCAGTACTACGGCAGCCCATTCGTGTCGATCGGCAAGTACACGGACCTGAAGAGGGTCGTGGCGCCGCGCGCGGGCATCTATGAGCAGCGCTTCCAGCCCTTCCTGGGCGATCAGATCACCGCGCGCCCCGACGGGAGCACGTACGATGTCGCGGAGGGGCCAGGCGCGCAGAGCTACTCTTTCACCAACCCCGATTTCAGCTTTCGACAGTTCCGCTCGAATTTGGTGCTGCGCTGGGAGTACAGGCCGGGGAGCACGCTCTATGCAGTCTGGTCGCAAGGCCGCACCAGCAACGACGCCGTGTGGGAAGGGTCGCTGGCGCGGAACTACAGCGCGCTCTGGCGTACGGAGGCGCAGAACGTTTTCCTGGTGAAGCTGACCTACTGGTTCTCGATGTAGCGCGTTCGTCGCACAGCGACACACCCCGGCGGTGAGTGCCTACGTGCGGCTGCGATCTATGGCAAATCGCGAGGGATCCGTCGGATTGAAGAACCTCTGGAACAGCGCACTGACGGCNNCGTCGCGGTATCCGAGCCGCAGGGCGCAGGCCCGCTGCTCCTCGGCAGAGTCCGGAAGCTCGTGGCTCTGCGTGTCGTGGACCATCTGCAGCTTGTTCTCCACGTCCCGCAGGAAGCGATAGGCTGCCGTGAGCGACGCGTGCTCCTCCGGCCTGAGCAGGCCTGCCTGGGCCAAAGCGCTGAGCGCAGCAATCGTGCCGCGCTGGCGTAGCTTCCGGTTCTCGCGGCCGAAGGCGACTTGTAGCGCCTGGGCGATCAGCTCGATCTCGCGGATGCCGCCGGAGCCCAGCTTCACGTGCGTCAGGGTCTGCCCGCGGTCGGCCATCTTGCGCTCGATGCGGGCCTTCATCTCGCGCATGTCGGCCAGGCCGGCGTCGTCCAGGCCGCGGTCGTAGACAAAGGTGGCGGCGTCTTCGAGGAACTGTTCAGCGACGGCGGCGTCGCCGGCCACGGGCCAGGCCTTGACGAACGCGAGTCGCTCCCAAGTGGCGCCGCGCGTGGCGAAGTACTGCCTGAGCGTCGGCAGCGTCTGGACCAGCGCGCCGGAGCGTCCCTCGGGTCGCAAGCGCAAGTCGACGCGAAAGACATGGCCTTCGTTCGTCGTCTCGGAGAGCGCGGCAGTCAGGCTGCGGGCCAGGCGGTCGTGAAACTCCGAGAGCGAGATCCCGAGGCCGCGGGCGAGGTCCGGCCGCTCCTCCGCGGTCGCAGCGACATAGAGGAGATCGACGTCTGAGCTGAAGTTCAGCTCTCCGCCGCCGAGCTTGCCGAGAGCGATGACGGCGAAGCCCGCTGACCCGTGCGCGTCTGCTGCGGCCGGGTCGAGCAGGTAGCGTGAGCGGAGGTCAGCGACGCAGATCTCGCAGGCAGCCTGGATCAGGACCTCGGCCAGCGTCGAGAGCGCGGCGTTTGTCTCCGCAACGGTCGTCAGCCGCGCCAGATCGCGCACGCCGATGTGCAGGAGCTCCCGGCGCCTGACCTGGCGCAGCGCGTCGAGACGCAGCGCGTGACCGTGGAGCGGCGTGAGCATGTCGCCGAGGTCGTCGCGCAACTGGGCCGCCGTGCGCGCTGTGGCCAGCACAGCGGAGTCGGCGACCCAGTACAGGTACTCGGGGTCGCGGATCAGGATCTCGGCCATGAACGGGCTGGCGCCGAACGTGCGAGCCAGCAGCTCGACCGCGCGCGGATCGGCACCGAGGTAGCTCAGGAGCTGGGCGCGGTTCACGGCAGCGCGGGTGAAGCGCTCGAAGAAGCTCAACGCCTGGTCCGGGTCTGCGGACTCAGCCGCGGCGCCGAGCAAGGCCTCGACGATCTCCGCCAGCAGCAGGCGTGCCTGCGGGTCGTCCGCGATGCGCTGCAGATCGGCGTCGGCGCGTGTGGTGTCGCGCAGGCCGTAGGCCGAGAGGATCGTCGCCGCTGCAGCGGGTTCGAGCTGCGGCGCCAGGAGCAGATCGCGCGGGTGGCCGGGTGGCATGTGGCATCTCTACGCGTCGCGCGCGATTATAGGGCATTGGGAGCGGGGCGCTGGCGCAAGCCGGTGGGAGAGATTGCGGGAGGCGAGATGAAGACCTGGACGATGCGCACCGTGGGCTGCGTGCGCAGCCCATTTGCCGATGTCGCTGAGATCCCAAAGGGGCTTGGGGCGCAGCATGACACCGAAGGCGTGCTGGAGATCCTGCCCGAGTACGAGGCCGGCCTCACGGATATCGAAGGATTCTCGCATCTGATCGTGCTCTGGGTCTTCGATCGCAGCGCGGGCTTCGATCTCGTGAGCACGCCGCCCAGTGACGACCGACCTCACGGCGTCTTCGCATCGCGCACGCCCGGGCGGCCGAACCCGCTCGGGTTGAGCGTCGTGCGCTTGCTCTCTCGCGCCGGGCGGTGCCTGACCGTCAGCGGCGTCGACATGCTCGACGGCACGCCGATCCTCGACATCAAGCCCTATCTCTCGAACGTGCCTGCTGAAGAGCTGCGGCGCGGTTGGCTGGCAGAAGCCGAGACGCGATGCCAGCGCCAACCGGCGTGAGTGCGCGTCGCTCGTCACGGCCACTGGGGCCGGCGGCGCTCCAGCGGGAGGGATGTGTGTTCAGAGGATGAGCCAGGTCGCCCACGACGTGCGGGCGGCCTGGCCCCTGCCCGACCAGCTAGCGGTCGCCTTGGATCCCCGAGACCTCAAAGATGTCGGCCAGGCGGTTCAGCTCCGACCGAAGCGCGCGCCATTCGGACTCGAGGTAGCTGCGCAGATAGAACCTCGGCATGGCGCGCTCGATGTCACGGCCGGCCGAAACTGCGTCCCTGACATGGCGCCGCGACCTGTCCACGTCGCGGTCGTGGTTCCAGGCGTCGCGCACCACGTTCATCGCCTGCTCGAGACGCCGCGCGTCGGAGTTCAACCGGTGCTCGCGATACGATCCGTCGAGCCGGCTGTGGTCCAGCGCCCGTCGCAGCGCATCTCTGAAGTCGTTGCTGCGGCCCTCGCAGTCGCGAACGATGGCATCGATGCGGCCGGTCCTCTCGTCTCGATCGCGCCCGCGGTGATGGCGGTATTCGTCACGATCATCGCGCTGAGCCGTGGCACACACCGGCACCAAGAGCACCGCCGCCAGCAAAAAGAGTCTCTTCATGTCCACCCTCCTCACGCGGTCGATCCGCGTGCAAGCTTGAGCAACGTTAGTCTGCGCTTCGCCACGTCGAACTGAACAAGTGTGATCTTATGGCGGGGCTGGGTCAAGACCGCGCCGTGCCGTAGATCCTCTTTAGACGATGCCGATCGGCACGGGTAGCCGGACGAGGCCTGATCGCTGCTCGGACCTCGGGTAGAATACCTCGGCTATGAGAATCAGACTGCATTCCCCCGTCCTTCTAGCTGTGCTTGGCGTTGCCGCGAGTGGTCTCGCTGCAGAGCCCATTCCGGAAACGGCCGCTGCCACCTTCGTTGTTGTCAGCACAACGAACGAGCCGGTCACGGCCGGGAAGTTCCAGCCGACCTGGGACTCGCTCAGGCAATACCAGGTGCCGGAGTGGTTTCGCGACGCGAAGTTCGGCATCTGGGC
>PMCG01000003.1 GCA_003155335.1 Acidobacteriota bacterium | reverse complement strand
CTCCAGGCGTAGAGGCCCGCGCCGATCGCGGTCACGATCGCCGCCGCGAAGCTCAGCGTTCCACTGTCAAGCGTCGGCATGCTGATGAGGTGCACCGGCGAGCGCACGGCGCACGCGATCAGCATGACGGCGAGCGTCCCGAAGTCCAGCGTCTTGTCAGCGATGAAGACCGCTCCGGTCGCGCGGCCCAAGTCCCCGGGTGCGCTGCCTGTTGCCTTGCCGAGCATGCCGGCCTTGACCACGTCACCCATGCGCGCCGGCAGGTAGAGATTGACGACTTGACCGAACGCGAACGCCCGCAGCGTGCCTGGCCAGTTTGCGTGCGTCACCGCGGAGGCGACGACCCAAAGCCGTCCAGCCTGGGACAGCCACTGGAGCGTGACCGCGGCGCAAGCCAACGCGATCGCGCCAGCGGAGAACGCGGCGAAGTGGTGCGACAGGCCACCGACGCGCCAGCCGTGACCAGCAGCGATCGCCGTGAGCGTGACTCCGATCGCCACCAGAGCAGCCGCGACCTTCCAGCGCGTCGCGCTCGCACTGCTGCGAAGCGAGAGGGTGGCGTTGCTCACCGGTGCGGCTGATTGCGGGGAACTCGTGCTGAGTGGATCTGGCTCGTTGACCCTCACAACGCAATCTCCCTGAGGCGCGTCGCGCGACCGAACAACGCGGTCTGGAAGGGTTACGCACCCGGGCCGCGCCGAGGATGGCGAGACCCCCTGACGGGAAGACACTACCCGCGAACCTCCGACAATCGTGCGACGAACGTGGGACCTTCCGGCGTTGTTCCTAGTGAAGCGCCCCGAGATTCAGGTGGCTGCTGTCGGCGCGGCTCTGGTACTGGACCGTAGTCGCCGCGTACGGCGGCACCGGAAGGGGAGAGACGTACTCGAAGGCGATCCCGATCCGTCTCGACGTCACCGTCGCGTCCTGAGCCATGGCAGCCGCCCGCGCAGGAGAGCCGGGCGCCAGGTGTAGATCCAGGTGCGACACGTTGATGAAACCCGGGTCCGTTCCCGCAATGAGATTCGACGCGCCCGTGATCGCGCCGTTGCCCGTGGCGACATAGCCCGTGGTGATCCAGTTCTTCCCAATCACAAGGTTCCCGTTGGCAGTCGCCCCTTGGTTCGTCCCCAGCAGGTCCAGCTCAGGCGCGCTTCCCGAGGTCCTGGGGTAGACGGCGAAGATGTTGTTGGTCAGGTTCACGGTCTCGCCATTTGTCGACAGGTGGAATAGCGCCACCTGCCAGGCGTCGCTCGCGTCGAGCTGAATGAGCACGGTGTTGTCGAAGAAGTGCAGCGTGCCCTGGCGATAGACGTATCCGGTCGCGTTGTCCCCGCCCGAGTCGCCTCCATAGTGGACGAGGTAGCCGGCCCAGTTCGGCCCTGTGTCGTGCAGGACGTTCCCGTAGACAAAGGTCTCGTGCATGTCCGGCTCGTTCTGCATGATGGCGCGGCTCTCTTGTGGATCGACGAGATCGAGGAGGTGTCCGCCGGCCTCGATCCAGTTGTAGCGAATCACGGTCCCAGCCGATCGATCCTTCAGGACATTTCCGGAAGCGCCGGGAACACACTGCCCGAGGTAGTTGAGCTCGAAGACGATGCCGCTCGCTTCGGTGTAGATGTTGTGGACCAGATATGAGCGCGGATCGCCGTTGTCGTGGATCAGGTTCCCTCGGACGACGATGTTGCGCGACAGGCTCACGTCGCTGGCGTCGTCTTTCGAATTGACGAAGAGCCCGTCTCCGGAATCGTGAAGGTCGGTGTTCTGGATGACCACGTTCTCCGCACCGAAAAGATAGACTGACGACGAATCGATGCTGAACGCGCTTGTCGCCCCTACGTTGTCCGTGAAGGCGACGTTGTCTCGGGCACCGCGTATCTCGAAGTTCGCGATGACCAGGTTCCCCGGCTTGGGAGTGGTCCAGCGATCGGTGTTGTACGCCAGGACCACCGCCTCCTCCTGCATCGGATGATAAGCACCATAGGGAGCGCCCAGCCGACTGATAGCGTTGTGCGCGTCCAGGATCGGGCGCTCTCCGTTCGGCCCCAGGATCCCGCAGAAGACGATGGGACTGCTCGCTGTTCCGCGGGTGTTGAAGAGCACCTTCTCGTAGTACGGCGTTGATTGGTACTCGACCCGGACCATGTCGCCTGGGCCCAGGTGCTCGAACGGCACGTCTGCCAGGCGCGTGTATCTCTGCCCAGGACCCACGTGGTACTCGGTCCCGCCCTTGGCTGGATCGAACGTGCAGTCGTAGCGCAGGGGACTGTTGTCAGGCATCGACGGGCTGCTCGTCGGNNGCCAGACAACACCAAGAAGAGACACGGCCGGCTGACGATCGACCTCCGACTCGCGAATGAACGCCTCATCAATCGACAGTACGTCGGGGGAATCGCACCGTCAATCGCCGACCGACGACACCTCAGGTCAGGCAATAGGTGTAGGTGTGGATATCGGAGGGGCTGGACACGTGTGCGGGGCTGTACCAGAATCCCCATCGGTCCACCCCGTAGACTGCCGGCCGTCGAGAAACCAAGCTGGAGGAAGACAGAATGAAGCAGAGGATGCCTTTGGGTGTGTTGTCCTTGAGTATTCTGTGGAGCGTTCCCGCTCTTGCCCAATCAGGCATGTGTATTTCCCAGTACGAGCCCGTTTGTGGTGAAGACGGCCAGCGCTACTCTAACGCCTGTGTTGCCAATCGTGCCCGCACCAGCGCGCGCGTTGGCGGGGCGCTGATCAGACTCGCAGAGGTCAATGGCGGCAATTTCTTCTTCTGGAGTGAAAACGACCTTTTTATTGATGAGGCGATCAACATCGTGGCGGGTGTTTCGCGCAATCGCCTTCCAGTGTTCAACGACCTCTCTGCTGAGCCGGAGTGCTCACAGCCCCACCTGTTTCATGTTGACCCGCAGAACATGGTGTTTGCCGACGCGTCAGTAGAGATCTGCGACGCAACCGCGGACTACATCGACCGTAATCTGGACCAGTGGCTAGAAAAGATCGATCAATGGTGTCCCTGGTCGGCGAGAATCGTTGAAGTCCGGGACTACAGGAAGCTCCACGAGAAGATCGAGAAGCGGGAGCGGATCAGGCGATAACGCGCGAGTCATCCGGGTGTCCCTGGCTATCCGGTGATCGCCGTCACAGGGCGCGAGCGGAGCGGGGCGCGCGGCTCAACGCNNTCACTGTGGGCTTCTTCCTGGCAGCCGGCGCTTCCGCCGGGGCGGCGGAGACCCAGTGGCAAAAGAACCATCCGCGCCGCACCCAGGTCAACTGGCGTCTCAAGAGGCAGAACCGACGCATCAACCAGGGAGTCAAGAACGGCACCCTCAGCCAGCAGCAGGCACAGCAACTGCACCGGGAAGACCACCAGATCCGTCACGAGGAGCGGGACATGGCCTCGCAGAACGGCGGCCACATCACCAAGCAGGAACAACGGACGCTGAACCAGCAGGAAAACGCGACGAGCCACCAGATCTACAACGAGAAGCATCCCAACTAGCAGCGGAGACTGCGGATCATCCGCGGTGCAAGCGCTGCTCCGCGAGTTGCGCGCGTCGGCGGTTTCTTCGCGACGGCAGGTCGGTGTGGGTGTGCAACTCCTGACTCAATGAGACGCTCCCACGCTGCCCTGCCGCCGCGGAACCGTGCGATGCGTCAAGGCAAGACCCCAGCGCGCCCAGTTTGCCCAGCGTCACTCGTCAGCGAGGCGCCAGGCGCGCAGTGCCGGGAGCGGCAGCGAAGCGACCGCCGGATCGCTCACTTCCGCAGAGTAGTAGACGCGCGACGGTGTGGCCGCGATTCCGGCAATGCCAGTCACGCTGGGATCAAGGGCGACGCGTTTCGCGACAGATCCGTCCACCTGCCACAGCTCGGCATCGTTCATCACCACGAGAAGCCTACTGTCGAGTGCGGCCAGGAAGCGCCCGCCCCGATGCCCGTAGGTCGTGTCCGGGGCGCTTGCGGCCGGCGGCAGTGCTGCCACAGCCGCAGTGCCCGCCTGCGTGCCGTCGCTCCTCCAGAGCGTGTCCTCCACCACGAAGTCGAGCTTGTCCGCCACAACCAGGCTGGCTGCTCCGGCCTGCCTGTCGGTCGGCACGGAGAACGACGCCAGTTGGCGCGTGTCTGCCGTGGCGTCGGTGGTCCAAAGCTCCACCGTGTTCTCGGCAGCCACAGGGCGGAAGAAGAACGCCAGCCTGCCGTTGAAGTCGACAAGGCCATTGAAGACGTCGGTTGGCCGGCTCGGAGCGCCAATTGCAGGCCGCGTGCCGTTGGGCGTGCCATCGGTCACGGCTAGGTCTCGATCGCAGACGAAGTAGGCGCGCGGACCCACGCTCGCGAGCTGCATCAGCGGCGCGGGGCAGAAATCCCCGAGACCGTGCGAACCGTCCTGGGTGCCATCGCTGAACCAGATCCGAGTATCTTCTCCGCTGCGCCTCGCGAAGAACACGACTCCCTGGCTCCCGAGCGGCGCGATGTCGCTGACGTTGTCAAAGTGCCAGACCTCGACCGGGGTCTGGGTCGCCAGGCTGAGGGTCCAGAGGCCGGTCCGTCCGTCAGCGCCCTTCGCCCTAAAGAAGATCCGATCGCCTGACTGGACAAGCCCCTGGACCTGGTAGTCGCGGAGCAGTGCTGAGGCGGTGCCCCGGCCATCGGTCCACCACAGCGGTGCAGGCGGCGGGGCAGTGGGCACGATCGGGGGCGGGAATACGCAACCTGGGTCCATGACGAAGAACACGCCCCGTTCGGTCGGCAGAATCTCGCTGAGAAACGGGGTCGCAGAGAACTGGCGATAGTCGGCCGACGACAGGAGCAAGCGTGTGCCGGTGGTGGTTCCGTCTGTGGCCCACAGGCCAGCGTCCACTCCGTCGGTGGTGCCCTGAAAGTAAAGCGTGCCGGCGCGGGCTCGGAGGAGCGACGCCCTAGGCGGGTAATAGTACAGCCCGGCACAATGGCCACCGTATTGCGCAACGAAGGGATGGACAGCGCTCGTGACGAGCTCATCGCGCACCACCTGGCTCGGCTGTGCCGGTGTGTCATGACCGCATGCGGCCAGGCCGGAGACCGTGATGAGGAGAGAAGCGCCGGCCGCGCACTGCCGCCGCAAGCGAAGACACGAGGAACGGAAGTGGCCAGAAGAACGCATACGCTGCCCTCCCTGATGGCGACAACCGTACTCCTCGCTCGCGCGCAGCGTCAACCGGAATCTTCGTCTTGTCCCGATCAGAGCCAGGGGACGAGGCGGCGAAATGGGTGAGGTGTCCCTGAATTGCGAAGTCGGCCTATCCGCGGTGTCCCAGGTTCCTCAGGTCAGCCGGCGCCCCGAAATCCGAAGGACTTGGTCTACGGACTCGAGGAGAACTCCGGCAGAGGCTGCCGAAGCGCCCCGCCCTCTGGGCCCGCATACTTGAGCAGTACTACGTGAGCATCGTCGGGCACCGCGGCGCACCGGGCAGGGGGGCACACCTTGAGCGTGTGTGGACGACAACGGGGATTGGCTTCGAAGTGCTGGTGGAGAGCGTATTCGAAGATGGCCGTCCGGTTGACGACCGCAAGGTCTCTCGCCTGTCGAGCGCAGAGCGCATCGACGAAGCGCTGCTGCTCCGCGATGGTCGTGCCGTAGTGAATGCCGCGGGTGCCGTCCCTTTCCACGACGAAAGAGACCCAGGCGGCGTCGAACGCCAAATTGCTAGCCGTAAGCAGGATCACCGCACCGCGCGCCGGCCAGACCCA
>PMCG01000245.1:1923-3678 GCA_003155335.1 Acidobacteriota bacterium | reverse complement strand
GATGAGGCTGGCTTCCAGCGTCCTGCTGCTCGCGGTAGCCGCGTCGGCGCACGCCCAGACGTTGTTGCCGACCGCTGAGCCTGCGTTCTGCTCCCCCGACGTCTTCCTCGCGCACGAGGTCACCGAGGCGGGCGCCGACGGCGTCCAGCGCCTGCATTCCTATCGGCTGGGCGCTGTCGTGCTGGCGGGGATGGCGATCGGCTATTCCGAGGCCTCCGCCGTTGCGCGGCTCGCCGCTGCCCACGGCGCGACGTCGGAGGAGCGCTTTTGTACCTGGTACGTCAACGATGGGAACGCCGAGGCCGAGCGGCTCTTCCGGCACGTCTATCTCCCCAACCCCGCGTTTCTCAGCCCGGATAAGGCGGCGGACATCTTCGGCACCCGGCTCGGGCCCTACTTCACAGAGGAGCGTGGCAGCGTCTGGTGGTGCATCGAGGAGAGAGGCTTCGTCGCCGTGGGCTGCAACGGCCAGAAGCATCGTGGGCCGACCGCTTTCGGGATGCTCCTGGCTTCCCTCGGCTGCTCGCCGGAGCACGCAGCCGAGATCGTGAACCACGTCTGGGGGCTCAACGTCGTTCCGGCTGCGAGTCGTCTCGCTGCGATCAGACGGGCGTACGATCTCGGCGCTCTCCAGCCCGCGTTGCGCTCCCGGCTGCAGCAGCGCCTCTCGGAATCTCATTCCTCCGCGCCACGGCCTGTGAAATCGCCTGAAGCCAAGAACTAGGGTGCGGCGCCGCCCTTTATCTGGCGACGCAGGATCCCTCGGCGACGAGCGTGCGCTGGCCCTGCCCGAGTCCAGTTCTGTGCGGGCGGCAGNNCTATGCGACAACTCGCCTGGTTCTTGGTCGCCCTCTCCGCTTGTCCGGCGCTGCTCATCGCCTCCCACGCGGATCCTCTGACCCTGGACGAAGCCCTGCGCGAAGGCCACGCGGCCAATGCCCGACTCCCGGTCGCTGCCTTGGACGTCGACATCTCGCGTGAGGCCCTGCGCGAGGCGCGCGCGGAGCGCTGGTTGAAGGTGGCGCTCGAGGCGGATNNCGGCAGCCCCTCATCGACGGCGGCTCGCGCCGGGGCGCGGTCGCACGCGCCGAGGCACGCAGCCGCGCGGCTGCAGCGCGCTATCGCATTGCCGAGCAGGAGCTCGACGTGGACGTGCGGGGCCAGTTTGCGGAGTGTCTCGAAGCCCAGGAGGAGATTGCGGCGCGGCGTGAGGGTCTGGACCGTCTGCGGCACTACAGCACCTGGCTGCGCAGCCGCCAGGCAGCGGGCCAGGGAATCGCCGCGGATGTGCTGCGCACGAGTGTGCGGGTGGCCTCCGACGAAGCTGAGCTGGCCGAAGCCGAGCGCCGCCTGGAGACAGCACGCCTGACGCTCAACGATCTGCTGGGCCGCGATCCAGCGTCTCCGCTCGANNGGGACGCGCGTCGCAGCGGCCGAGCTTCAGGTCGCGCAGGCCGAGAGAAAGCCGCAGCTCACAGCCAGCGCTGATTTCGGCCTATGGGGTTCAGGCACGACCCAGCTCATCCCGCCTGACCTGCGCGCAGCCGATCCCGAGGCTGGCTTCACTGATCGTCTGAAGCGCGATGCCGGGTACTCGTTCAGCTTGAACTTCTCCTGGCCGCTCTGGGATCACGGCGCGCAGCGCGCGCGTCAGGCCCAGGCCGCGCTCGGCTTGCGCCACGCGCAAGGGGAAGAGGCTGTGCAGCGCCGCCGGGCCCGGCTGATGTGGCAGCAGGCCCAGGCAGCGCGCGCCAG
>PMCG01000245.1:0-1917 GCA_003155335.1 Acidobacteriota bacterium | reverse complement strand
TGGCAGAGGCCGTGCTGCGCTACCGAGTTGCTGAGACCCTCGAGCTCAGATGGGGAACGCCATGAAGACAGCAGCCGTTGCCGGCCTGATCGCGGTGCTCGCGTTCGGATGTCACTCGGCCTCGCAGCCTCTGCCTGCCAACGCCGAGTCCGAAGCAGCCTCCACTGCGGGCACGCCGGTGCGCGTCGTGACAGTGGCGCACGCGACGCTGGCCCAGATCGTCAGCGCGCCTGGCCACACCGTGGCCCTGGTCCAGCAGAAGGTGCGCGCGCCGTTCGGCGGCACGCTCCTCGAGCTTTTGGTGACCGACGGCGACGCCGTCAAGTCCGGCCAGAAGGTGGGCACGTTGATCTCGCGCGACAGCGAGGCAGCCCTGGCCGGCGCCCAAGAGATGCTGCGCGATGCGCGCGCGCCATCCGAGCAGCGCGACGCGGAGCGCGCCGTTGCCTTGGCCAAGGCCAACGCTGTGCGAGCGCCTTTGATCGCTCCGGCCGCGGGCATGGTCTTGTCCCACACTGCAAGCACCGGCGACCGCATCTCAGAGGAGCAGGAGATCCTGACCATCGCCGCGGCCGATTCCATCGTATTCCAAGCGGACGTGGCGCAGAGCGACTTCGCCGCGATCCGTCCGGGTCAGAAGGTCCTGATCGACGCCGTGGGCCGCGCGGCACCGCTGGCCGGTCAGGTGCACGGCGTGCTCGGCGCGGTCAACGCGGCTGACCAGACCGTGCCGGTGCGCATCGACCTGACGCCACGTCCTTCCAGTCTGCCAGTGGGTCTGTTCGGGACTGCGCACGTAACGGTGGCAGAGCGGCGTGACGCAGCTGTGCTGCCGCGCGCAGCGATCCTGCGGGATGACGTCACCGGCGTCTCGCGCGTGGCGTCCGTCACNNCTTGGGGACGTTCGCGTCATTGTCTCGGGATTGGTCGGCCTGCCTGAAGACGCCAGCGTGGTTGTGCATCCGTGAACCTGATCCGAAGCTGGCAAGAGCGGGCCGCGGCCATACTGCTGCTCGTGGCCCTGCTGGTCGCGGCTGGGATCTTCGCCGCATTGCGACTGCCTGCGGCGATCTTCCCTTCGGTCACGTTTCCTCTGATCAAGGTGATCGCGGACGTGGGCGAGGAGACCGCCGGCCGCATGATGCCCACGGTCACGCGGCCGCTCGAGGAGGCCATCCACCGCGTGCCGGGCGTTGGCCGCGTGCTCTCGACCACCTCGCGCGGCTCCACGGAGATCGCAGCCGAGTTCGCCTGGGGCACGGACATGCAGGTGGCGCTCGAGCGCGTGCAGGCAGAGGTGCAGCGCATCCGGCCCGATCTGCCTGCCGACGCGCGTGTCGAAGTGGAGTGGATGAACACGTCCATCTTCCCGGTCTTGGGTTACGCGATCAGCTCGGATGCGCGCTCGCTGAGCGNNCTGGGCGAGCTGGCCGAGTACACGCTCAAGCCGGAGCTGATCCGCATCCCGGGCGTGTCGCAGGTGCAGATCCAGGGCGCGCGCAAACGCGAGTTCCAGGTCCGCTTGGACGTGGCAGCGCTCGCGAGCCGCAAGCTGACTCCGCTCGACGTGGTGCAGGCGATTCGCAAGATGAACCAGTCGCTCTCGGCTGGCCTGGTCGAGTCCAACCACGAGCTCTACCTCTCGCTCGTGGACGGGCGAGCGCAGACGAGAGACGCCCTCGCCGACATTGCCGTGCCGGTGCCCGGGGGCATGCCGGTCCTACTGCGCGAGCTGGGACGGATCACGACAGCCGAGGCGGTCTCGTACGTGCGCACCAATGCCGACGGCCATGCGGCCGTGCTCGTGAACATCGTCCAGCAGCCCTCTGCGAACACGATCGCCATTGCCCGCGCCGTTTCCGCATTGCTGCGGGACCATCCGGAGTTGCTCCCCAAGGACGTGCGCTGGTCGAACTT
>PMCG01000349.1 GCA_003155335.1 Acidobacteriota bacterium | reverse complement strand
ATGTACTTCTTGATCGGCATCTGGGGTGGGGCGCGTCGACTCTACGCCGCGATCAAGTTCTTCCTGTACACACTCGTCGGTTCTGTGGTGATGTTGCTCGGCATCCTGGCGCTCTACTTCCACTCGCAGGCGGTTCTGGGCACTGGCACCTTTGACGTGACGCGCTGGTACGCGATGGGCATTCCGGCCGGGCTCCAGTTCTGGGTCTTCTGGGCCTTCTTCCTCGGGTTCGCCATCAAGGTTCCGATGTTCCCCTTCCATACCTGGCTGCCCGACGCGCACGTCGAGGCGCCGACGGCCGGATCGGTGATCCTGGCCGGCGTGCTCCTGAAGATGGGCACGTACGGTTTCGTGCGCTTCTCGCTGCCGCTGCTGCCGCAGGCGACCCTCGATGCCGTGCCCTACGTGGCGGCGCTCGCGATCATCGGCATCGTCTACGCCGCGCTGATCACGCTCGTGCAAAAGGACATGAAGAAGCTGATCGCCTACTCGTCNNTCGTCGGTCAGCCACCTGGGCTTCTGCATGCTCGGCATGTTCGCGTTGAGCCCGCTCGGCATCCAGGGCAGCGTCTTGCAGATGGTCAACCACGGCCTCTCGACCGGCGGGCTGTTCTTGATCGTCGGCATGATCTACGAGCGCCGGCACACCCGCCTGATCGCGGACTTTGGCGGCTTGGCGCACGTCATGCCGATCTACGCCACGTTCACGCTGATCATCTTCCTGGCGTCGATGGGATTGCCAACGCTCAACGGCTTTGTCGGCGAGATGATGATCCTGCTGGCCGCGTTCGCTGCGAACAAGGTTTGGGCCTACTGGGCCGTATCCGGCATCGTGTTGGGCGCGGCGTACCTGTTGTGGCTCTACCAGCGTGTGTTCTGGGGCAAGGTCACACACGACGAGAACAAAACGCTCCTCGATCTCAACTGGCGCGAGCTGGCCACGCTGATCCCGCTGGTCGTGCTGTGCTTCTGGATCGGGTTGTATCCGAAGCCGTTCATCGACTTCCTCAAGAAGCCAGCGGCACAGATCGCGGACACGCTCCAGCCGGGTCGCTTTGCCGCAGCCGGCCCGGTGACGGGCACGATGCCGACGCTGGCGACGATCCAAGTGCGCGACGAGCCGATCGTTTCTGAGGGAGGCGCTGCTGACAAGCACTGAGCGTCCATCCACGCCTCCGACGAGCGCGCACGGCACGCGACCCGGCGGTCGCTTTGTCCTGATCCCGCTCATCGTGACGTTGCTCGGCATCGCCTACCTGGCGTTCGTCGTCTTCCGGCCCTTCTTCCTGATATTTACGGTGAGCGCGTCGGTCGCGCTACTGCTGGCGCCGATGCACCGCCGTCTGAGCATCCGGTGCGGCAGCCGGCCCAGCGTGGCCGCGGGCCTGCTCGCGACGCTCGTGACGCTCGTCATCCTCGTTCCTGTTGTCGCCGTCGCGGGCATCGTCGGCAGCGAAGCCGCAACCTTTTTCGAGTGGGCGCGGCCGCATCTCCAGCCGCGGGCGCTCAAAGACATCCTCACGGAGATCGTCGCCAACCGCGTCCCATGGCTCGGCGAATGGATGCGCGCCGACCAGCAGGGGCTCTCGCAACTGCTCTCGAGCGCGCTCGCAAGCCTGGCGCAGGGCCTCAACTTTCTTGTCCAGACCACCGCCAGTGGTCTCACGACGGCAGTGTTCCAGCTCGGGCTCTTCGTTCTGATGCTCTTCTTCCTGTTGCGCGACGGGGCGACCTTGCGCCTGTGGCTCCGGGAGATCTCCCCGCTTTCGGAGGTGCAGGAGCGTGCCATGCTCGACCACCTGCGCCGGACGGTGAAGGGCGTGCTGCTGGCGATGCTGGTTGTCCCGCTGGCTCAGGGGATCGTCGCTTGGCCCGGCTTTGCCCTGTTCGGTGTGCCTGCGCCGCTGCTGTGGAGCGTCTTCGTCGTCCTGGCAGCGCTGATCCCGATACTCGGCTCGCCGCTCGGATGGGTGCCGGCCGTCATCTATCTGTTTCTGACCGGCGCTGGCTGGCGCTGGGTGGCCATGCTGCTCTACGGCATCTTCGCCATCAGCACCATCGACAACTTGATCAAGCCCCTGCTGCTGCGCGAGGCTGCCCGCATTCACCCGCTCCTCGGATTCCTGGCGATCCTCGGTGGCGCGCTGGCCTTTGGGCCGATGGGGTTCCTCATCGGTCCGGTGATCCTGTCTCTCGTGATTTCTGCGGTGACGATCTACCGCTCGGACATCCTGCGACCGGCACGCACGCCGGAAGGGGACTGAGGCAGCCGCTACTCGAAACCGGCGGCAGAGCGGCCCCGCGACAGGGCCTGCGCCACGGCCTTGACCAGCGGGTGTCGCTCGATCTCATCGAGCGTGAACGGCAGCGCCAGTGACCAGTTGGGCCACTCGCGCTGAGTGCCCGGACGGTTGGGCGGTTCGCTCACCCCCAGGACGTCCTCCAGCGTCGCCGTCACCAGCGCCGAGGGCGCTTGGCCAAGAGCGGCGTGCACGCGCACGATCACGTCCTCCAAGGCAGCATCATCGGCCACGCCGGCCACGTTCATGAGGCGTGCGCGCATCTCCCGCAGGCGCTGGTCGTGCGGTTCCAGGCCGATCGAGCGCAACATCTGCCCCTCATTCCCGGTCCACACGCCGGCGACGGTCGGCAGGTCATGCGTTGTGACCGCAGCCAAGGACTGCGCCGGATAGTCGGACAGAGGGGTTTGGTCGAACCAGAGCAGCCGGTACGCAGGCATGCCGCAGGCTGCCAGCTCCTCGCGCACGCCGGGCTCGACCGTGCCGAGGTCCTCGCCGATGATCGCGGCCCGCGCCCTGTGGCTCTCGACAGCGGCGATGGCCAGCAGATGCTCGGACGGATAGCGCACGTAGGTGCCTTCGGTCGCGGCAGCTCCCAGCGGGATCCAGAAAAGGCGGAAGAGACCCATGACGTGATCGATGCGCAGGGCCCGGGCGTGACGCAGCGCAAAGCGCAGGGTCTGGACGTACGGCTCGTAGTCGACGGCAGCCAGGCGATGTGGAACGAATGGCGGCAATCCCCAGTTCTGACCGCCGGTGTTGAACTCGTCCGGTGGCGCACCGATGCGCGCTCCAAGCGCGAGACAGTCTTGCCAGGCCCAGGTGTCGGCGCCGTCCGGGCCAAAGCCGACGGGCAGGTCGTTCATCAGCGCGATCTGGGCGCCGGCCTTTCGGAGCTGCTCGTCCAAGAGCCACTGCGTCCACTCGTGGAAACGCACGCGCTGCTCGTGCTCGGACGCGAAGCGGGCAACGGCAGCCGACGCAGGGTGACGCAGCGCAGCCGGCCAGGTCGGCCAGGCAGGCCCGAACGTCTCGGCCAGGGCGCAGAAGAC
This sequence comes from Acidobacteriota bacterium, assembly GCA_003155335.1. Lineage (GTDB taxonomy): Bacteria > Acidobacteriota > Vicinamibacteria > Fen-336 > Fen-336 > FEN-336. The sequence continues at coordinate 3,697 of PMCG01000349.1, read as the reverse complement.
CGCGAAGCGCCTGAGTGGGGCGCCGATCTCGACGCGGTGGCGCTCGCAGGCAGGCTCCCCGTCGGAAAGGGGCCACAGCCGAGCGAGGGCGGCGAGCTTCAAGCGATAGACCGCGTCGCGGTCGATCAACCGTTCCCGATTGAGAGCGCGTGCCGCGGTCCGCAGCTCGTCGAACGCGATGCCCTCCTCGCTCGCGCCGGGCACGGCGTCGATGTCGAGGGCCAGGACGTTGCGGAAGAGCCGACTGCTCGGAGCGTAGGGGCTGGCCTCCTGCGGCACGCCGGGGGCAGCGGCGCAAAGAGGATTGACGAGCGCGAANNGAGATCGCCAATGCCCCAGCTTCGCTCGGAACGCAGGGCGTACGATTGCACTGCCCAGCCCCAGGTGCGCAACCGCTCGGGGAGATGGCAGCGACGCGGGCGCACGATGAGCAGCCGCGGCACTTCGCTGTCCTGCTGGAGCAGGTGGTGATAGCCGATCGGCACGTCGGGCGGCACTTCGCCGCGCATGCCGAGGCGCGTCTGGTCTTCGAGCACGATCTCACAGGGATGCGGGAGTGCCAGCGCGCGGCCGTGCTCGGCGACGAGGACGCGATCGAGCGCGCGTGTCGCGGCTTCGGCATCGAGGTCAGCCCCCATCGCAGCGTGAATCGCCGCGCGCGTGGCGTCGCTGACGACGTGCAGTTGGCCCAGCGCGTCGTAGTAGCTCGTGACGACGCCCCAGGCGTCTGTGTCCGGGCGAGGCTGGCCCACCACTGGTAGCCCTAGCGCGGCGTTGCGGCGGAGGCGGGTGGCGTCTGGTCGAGCTGCCCGAGGATGGCGGCCAGCTCAGACGCCGCACGTCCGAGATCCTCTGGGACCTGAGGATCGAGGCGCTGGGCGATGGCGACCATGTTCTTGGCCTTTGGCCGTGCGCTCTCGAAGACAGGGCGCCGGGAGGGTTCGGCCGTCGCAGCCAGAGCATCGAGGTCTGTCACCAGGCGCTGCGCTTGCTCGGCGGCGATGCCCAGATTGCGCGCCTGGGCGGCCATGACGATGGCGAGCAGCCGGTTCTCAAGGCCGCACACGCGCAGATGGCGTTGGTTCTCCTCAAGCGCCAGGCGTGCCGCGGCCAGCTCGCGCTCGACGGCGCGCCTCTGACTCCACTGCGGCCAAAACCCGCCGACGAAAGCGCCGATCACGACGATCACTCCGACGGCGATGAGTGCTTTGCGCATGAGACCTCCTACTATGACCAAAACGGATCATGACCGATCCCCGGGCGCGTGTATAGGCCCTCCTTCGCGAGCATTTGTCGGTTTTCTTGAACCCCTTCAGTGGCTATGGTAGCCTTCGCGGCTGTTGGGTCACGCGTGTCCCCTCTTCCAGACGAGCCTCGACAGCCGGACCAGAGGGACCGACAGGACTGGGCGCGCGTGGCTCGTGAGATGGGGCCGCTGCTCGGAATCGGCACGTCGCTCGCGGTCAGCGTGCTCCTCGGCGTACTGGTCGGACGATGGGCCGATGGCCACTGGGGGCGTCGGCCGCTCTTCACGATCTTGGGGGCGATGCTGGGCCTCGTCGCCGGGATGTACAACTTCGTACGGACCGTGATGTCCAAGAGATCATGACCGTGCTTCGTTTCTGTGCGCTGATGGGCGGGCTGCTGCTGGTCTCGCTGCCGCCGCTGCTCATCGCCGGCAGCTGGGACGGGCGCACGCGCTTGGCGCTGCTGCTGGGCGGCCTCTTGGCCGCCGCCAACGCCGGTGCTGCCTACGCCTGCGCCCACTGGGCCGCGCGGCGTTCTACGCGCGCCCTGCTCGTGGCCGTGCTGGGTGGGATGACCGCACGGATGCTGCTGCTCCTGTCCTTGGTGGCCATCGCCGTCGTCGCAGCGCGTCTGCCGGCGATGCCGCTGGCCTTGTCCCTGATGGCCTACTTCGCTCTGTTCCTGACGCTGGAGCTGATCGCGCTGCCCCGGCTCTTTCGCGTGGCCACATCATGAACGCCCTGCTCCTTCTGCTCACGGCGAGCGCCTCCGCTGAAGCGGGTCACGCGGCCGAGGCTGGCCAGCCTGACCCGGCCGCGATCGTCATGCACCACGTCACCGACCAGCCCTTGGGTCCGATCTGGTCGCATCACCTCGTCTTCTTTCTGGCCGCGGCCGCGCTGGTGCTGGTGGTCGTTCGCGTCGCTATCCGCGGCTACCGCGCGGGCATTCCGAGGGGCCTTGCCACTCCTGTGGAGTCACTTGTCCTCTTCATTCGCGACGAGATCGCGGAGAAGTCGATCGGCCACGACGGCCGCAAGTTCACGCCGCTCTTGTGCAGCTTCTTCTTCTTCATTCTCGTGGCAGCGCTGCTCGGGCTCGTTCCGTTTCCGATCCTGCGGCACGGGCATTGGGGCGCCCTGGCTGTGACCTCGACCGGCAACATCGCCGTGACTGCCGCGCTGGCCGCGATCTCGCTCGTGGCCCAGCAGTACGCCGGCATCTCGCGCAACGGGCTTTGGGGACACCTCAAGGGTTTGGTCCCACCCGGCTTGCCGTTTTGGCTGCTGCCGGTGATGATCGTCATCGAAGTCCTCGGCATCTTCACCAAGCCGTTCACGCTGATGGTCCGGCTCTTTGCCAACATGCTGGCAGGGCACATGGTGATCACAGTGCTGCTGCTGTTGATCCCAATGCTTGCGGGCGTGAGTGCCGTCATGGGAATCGGCATCATCCCGGTCTCATTGAGCCTGGGCCTGTTCATCCTGCTGCTCGAATTGCTGGTGGCCTTTGTCCAGGCCTATATTTTCACGATGCTCACCGCCATCTTTATCGGCATGTACGCCCATCCGGCGCATTGACGCCATTGACCAAGGAGTAAGACACATGTCACCGTTCGCTCTGGCACACCTCTCCGCCGGGATCGGCGCTGGCCTCACCATCATCGGCGCCGGCTACGGCATCGGTCGTCTGGCTGCCTCCGCCATGGAAGGCATCGCGCGTCAGCCGAACGCCGGCGGGGACATCCGCATGTCGATGATCATCGCGGCCGGCTTGATCGAGGGCGCGACGTTCTTCGCGCTCATCGTGACGATGCTCCTGGCAACGATGAAGGGCTAGGGGCTCGTCGCGATGGCCTGTCTCATTCTTGCAGGCACCGCCGAGGGCGGTGGGTCGGCGCTCGTCAGCTTTGACTTCGGCCTATTCTTCTGGACGCTAGTCCTCTTTGCGCTTTTCGCCTTCGTGCTTGGCCGCTTTGGCTGGAAGCCGCTGCTCAAGATCATCGAGGACCGCGAGCACGGCCTGCGCGAGATGATCGAGAACGCGCAGCGCGCCAACGCGGAAGCGCAAGCGCTACTCGCGCGTTACCAGGAGATGCTGCGCAATGCCGGGCGCGAGCGCGAGGAGATCCTGAAGCGCGCGCTTGAGGAGGCCGAGCGCCTTCGAGGCGACCTCCTGGCCAAGGCCAAGGCGGACGCCGAAGTTCAGATCGCTCGGGCGCGAGAGGAGATTGCGCGCGAGACGCGGCGCGCGCTGGTTGAGGTGCGCACTCANNGTCGCGGACTTGGCCGTGGACGCGGCTGCCAAGATCGTCACGTCGTCGCTCACCCCTGCCGCCCAGAAGCAACTGGCGGAGGAGTTCATCGCCGGCTTGCCGCCGCTGGACTGAGTCCTCCCAAGACACGAAAGGGCCGGAGTGGCCGTTGCCACCCCAGCCCCGAAGTGCGCC
>PMCG01000067.1:9679-10889 GCA_003155335.1 Acidobacteriota bacterium | reverse complement strand
GACGAGATCGTGGGGATGTGGATCTCGCTCTTCTGCGTGCCGTTGTCGCTCAAGACCGCTGCTGCCGCCTTCCTTCTGTTTCGCATCATGGATGTGGTCAAGCCCTTTCCCGCGCGGCGACTCGAAGACCTCCACGGCGGCTGGGGTATCGTGGCCGACGACGTCATGGCAGGTATCTACGCCAACCTGGTCCTCCAGGTGATCCTGCGGTTCGGATGGTTGTAGTGAAGGCCGAGATCCTGGCCATCGGCAGCGAGCTGCTCGAGCCACCGCGTCAGGAGACCAATGGGCCGTTTCTGACCGAACACTTGCGCGCGATCGGGATAGACGTCGTGGCGCGCCAGACGGTCGCCGATGAGCTCGGCCTGGTCCAAGCCGCGTTCCGGACGGCGCTCGCACGCGCCGACGTGGTCATCGCCACGGGCGGGCTCGGGCCGACTGAGGACGATCTCACACGCGAGGCCGCGGCCGCGGCGCTCGGCCGGACGATGGAGCGCGATCAGGCGATCCTCGATGCGTTGAGAGCGCGCTTCGCCGCGCGTGGCCGGACGATGCGCGTGGTCAACGAGAAACAAGCCGACGTCATCGACGGCGCTCGCGTGCTGCGCAACGAGAACGGCACAGCTCCCGGCCAGTGTGTCGAGCACGGCACGCAGCTCGTGTTCCTGCTGCCAGGTCCACCGCTCGAGATGCGCCCGATGTTCGAGACCCACGTGCGCCCGATGCTCGCGGGACGCGCCGGGGCGACGGTACTGCGCACGCGCATTCTGCGTATCGCCGGTCTGCCGGAGAGCGAGGTCGAGGAGCTGGCGGCGCCGATCTACAAGACGACCTCCAACCCGCGCACGACGATCCTGGGTTCGGCGGGTGAGGTGGAGCTGCGCCTGACGGCCACCGGCCGAGAAGACGAGGCCGAGGCGCTCCTCGCGGAGCTCGGCGGGCGGCTGAGCGCGGCGCTGGGCGAACGAGTGTTCAGCGACGATGGGCGCACGTTGAGCGAGGTCGTCGCCGACCTGCTCCGCTCGCGCGGACTCACGCTCGCCGTCGCCGAGTCGTGCACGGGGGGCTTGCTGAGCGCCGAGCTCACAGCCGTCCCGGGAGCGAGCGCTTTTCTGGAGCGCGCCTTCGTCACCTACAGCAACCGCTCGAAATGCGAGGAACTTGGCGTGGAGCCGGCCCTGATCGAGACGCACGGCGCGGTCTCGGAGCC
>PMCG01000067.1:0-9610 GCA_003155335.1 Acidobacteriota bacterium | reverse complement strand
TGGAGATGCTGCGCCGCGAGATTCGCGGCCTCACTCCTTTTGACAAGGCATGAGCACCGACAAGCTGCGCGCGTTTGTCGCGCTCGAAATCGAAGCAGAGACCCGGGCGCGCATCGCCGCGCTCGTCGAGGACATCCGACCGCTCCTGGACAACGTGCGCTTCGTTCCGGTCGAGCAGCTGCACTTGACGCTGCGCTTCCTGGGCGACATCCCACGCGCCTCGGTCGCGCGTCTCACGCCGGCGCTGGAGCATGCCGCGCGCGCCTGTCCGCCTGTCGACATCGCAGTCGAGGGCATCGGCACTTTCCCCGAACGCGGCCATCCGCGTGTGCTGTGGCTGGGCCTGGCCCTGCCCGAGCCGATCTTCGCCCTGCAAGCGGCCTGCGAGGCCGCTGCCCAGCAGATCGGACTCGCGCCCGAACCGCGGCCGTTTCGCCCACACCTGACGCTGGGCCGTTGGCGGAGCCCCGCGCCTCGGCCGTCGCTGCCCACAGTCGTGCTGGGCGACACGCGGCTGTCGCGCGTCGTGCTGTTCGAAAGTCAGCTCGGGCCCAGCGGCGCGACCCACACGGCCCTCGCGTCATTTGCGCTAGGATCGTCGGCATGATGATGCGGCCGATCGAGGGCGGCACGCTGCTGACGGCCTATCTGCTCGGGTCGCTGCCCTTCAGCTACTGGGTGGCGCGGCGGCGTGGCGTGGACGTGCGTGCCGTCGGCAGCGGCAACGTGGGCGCCACCAATGTCCTGCGCTCGGCAGGCCGGGCCGCGGGAGTGACGGCTTTCGGGCTCGATGCCCTCAAAGGCATGTGCGCCTGCTTGCTCGGCGGGTGGATCCAGCCCCACGGCTGGCTCGCCCCGTCAGCCGCGGCGATCGCAGTCGCCGGCCACGTCTTTCCCGTGTGGCTGCGCTTTCGAGGGGGCAAGGGCGCGGCCACCGGCCTGGGCGCATTCGTGCTCCTCGCGCCACTGGCCTGCGCTGGCGCGGTGCTGGTGTTCGTCGTGGTGCTCGCCACCACGCGCTACGTCTCGCTGAGTTCGATGTTAGGCGCCGTGGCACTGCCTGCGCTCGCGGCCGCACTCGGCGCCTCGTCTGCGGTCAGCCTTTGCGCCGCCGCGGTGGCAGCCCTGATCGTTGTCCGGCACCGTGTCAACGCGCTGCGCATCCTGCGCGGCACAGAGAACCGCGTGGGCGAGTCGCGCCGCGTTGCGAACGAAGGCGGGGCCGCATGATCGCCGTCATCGGCGGCGGCGCATGGGGCACGGCCTTGGCGGCGCACCTGGTGCGTTGTGGCCGCGAGGTACGCCTATGGGTGCTGGAGCCGGAGATCGCCGAGGCCATACGCGAGCATCACCAGAACCGTGTCCATTTGCCGGGCGTCGCCCTGCCGGGCGACCTCGGGGCCACGACCCGGCTCGACCAGGCCGTGGCAGGCAGCGAAATGGTCCTGGTGGTCGTGCCCTCCGAGTTCTGCCGCGGCATCTACCGACAGCTACGCCTGCTCATGGCGCCGGAAACCGTGCTCGTTTCTGCGACCAAGGGCATCGAGATCGATACGCTGCTCCGGATGACGGAGGTCGCGGAGCAGGAAATTCCCGGTGCTCGCCCGGTAGTCCTATCCGGACCATCGTTCGCGCTCGAGGTCGCGCGCGAGCAGCCGACGGCGGTCGTGGCAGCCTCGCGTCAGCTCGCTGTCGCCGAGCGCGTTCAACAGGCGCTCTCCAGCCGTAGTCTGCGGGTGTATGCGAGCGACGACGTAGTTGGCGTCGAGCTGGGCGGGGCACTCAAGAACGTGATCGCCATCGCCGCGGGCATCGTCGACGGCCTGGGCCTGGGGCACAACGCGGCAGCGGCGCTGATCACGCGCGGTCTGGCGGAGATCACCCGCCTGGCCGTGGCCAGCGGCGCACGGTCCGAGACACTGGCAGGCCTTGCCGGACTTGGAGATCTGGTGTTGACGTGCACTGGCGCGCTATCGCGCAACCGGCGCGTCGGCCTGGCCGTGGCCACAGGAGAGGCACCGAGCGAGGCGTTGGCGGGCGGGCGCATGGTCGCCGAAGGCGTGCGCACGACACTGGCGGCTTGCGCCCTGGCCAAGCGCGCCGGCGTCGAGATGCCCATCGCGGAGCAGATGCGCACCGTGCTCCACGCGGGCAAATCGCCGCGCGTCGCGGCCGAGGAGCTCATGTTGCGGAGCCTCAAAAGAGAGTAGACTAAAGTCACGCAGAGGACCTGCGCGCCCGCGTGGTTCCCGCGACTCCCTATGTATCGCCTGAGCTTCGTGGATGGAGACACGCCGCGGGAGTACACGTTTAGCGACGGCGAGGTGGTGATCGGCCGGTCTCCCGACTGCCAGGTCATACTCAACGACTTCAGCATCTCCCGCAACCACGCCAAGATCATCGCCGACGCGCAAGGCCCACGCATCGTCGACCTCAAGTCGAAGAACGGCACGCAGGTCAATGGCGTGCAGATCGTGGAGGCCCCGCTAAAGGACGGCGACCGCATCCTGCTCGGCACGCTGCAGTTCACGTTTGCGAAGGCCCTGGACGCCCACGTCGTGTTGGACGAGGCGAAACCCCTCTCGGAAGAGGCCGGGACGATCATCAGAAGCGTCGGGGAGATCTCCCAGCTCCTTAAGACGCAGCCCCCGACCGAGCCCGGCAGCGAGCGGCCAGCTGTCGAGCCGCGCAAGGTGCCGTCCGAGATGCAGGAGATCGAGCGCGCCAACCGCATTCTGAGAGCGCTCACGCAAATCTCGCAGGAACTGCTCACGCTGCGACCGGTCGACGAATTGCTCGAGCAGGTCATGAGCATTGTCTTCGATCACGTGCCCGCCGACCGCGGCTTTCTGATGCTCTATGACGGCGATTCTCAGAAGCTGGTCCCCAAAGTGGTCAAGTACCGCCATCCGAGCCCGACCGGGAGTCAGGGCCAGATCTCGATCTCCAAGACCATCGCCGAGCGCGTGTTCAAGGAGCGTCTGGCGATTCTGACGTCGGACGCGCAAGTGGATCCGCGCTTCGGCGCCGGGGACTCGATCCGCTTCCACGGGATCAGGAGCGCCATGTGCGCGCCGCTTTGGAACAACGATCAGGCCATCGGCATCATCCACGTCGACTCGCCGATGCTGACCAACTGTTTCACTCCCAACGACCTGGATCTTCTGTGCGCCCTGGCGAACCACGCCGCAGTGGCCGTCGAGCACGCGCGGCTCAACCAGACCATCCGGGCTGAGGAGAAAAAGCGCGAGCGGCTCTCGCGCTTCCTCTCGCCGCAGGTCACGCGCCGCATCCTGGCCGCGCCCGATGCGCAGAGCGCGGTCCTGGGGGTGCCCGACGTGCGCGAGGTCTCGGTGCTCTTCGCCGACATCGTCGGCTTCACGACCATGTCGGAGAAGATGAGCCCGGCCGCTGTGGCCCTGCTGCTCAACGACTACCTGTCGCGTATGACCGACGCCGTGTTCAAGTACGAGGGCACGCTCGACAAATACATCGGTGACGCGGTCATGGCCGTCTTCGGCGCGCCGATCGACATGCCTGACCACGCTGAACGCTCCGTGCGCTGTGCGATCGAGATGCACGAGCGCCTGGAGGAGTCCAACCAGGAGCGCCGCGACGGACTCAAGCTCCGCATCCGCATCGGGGTGAACACCGGACGCGCCGTGGCCGGCGAGATCGGCAGCATCGTCAAGACCGAGTACACGGTGCTCGGGGACACGGTCAACACTGCGGCCCGACTGCAGAGCTCGGTGGCGCTGCCGGGGACGATCGCAATCGGCCCGAACACCTACGAGGCCGTCAAGCACATCGCGCAATGCCGTTGTCTGGGCCCCCAGGCGCTCAAAGGCAAAGAACAGGTTGTCACGGCCTACCTGGTCGAGAAGCTCATCGCGAAGAGTGCACCGGGCGGGGAGGCCTGAGGCGTGCCGCTTCCGACCCGCGGCGGGCCGCGTTGGAGCATCCTCGCGTCGCTGCTGTTGCTGCTGTTCGCTGTAGGCATCGTCCCGTTGCTGTGGACGTCATACGCCCTGGTCAGCGACACGCGCGACCGGCTCGAGCTGGAGCAAAAGACGCTGCAGCAAGCCACCGCGCGCAGCCTCTCTGAACAGATCGCCCTCTACGTCCGCAGCCTCAACTCCGAAGTGCGCACGATCACGCAGACGCTTGAAGGCGAGGCCGGCGCGAGCGGGCTGGCCAGTCGCATTGCCGAGATGAGGAACACGCAGGCGCTGAAGCGCTTCGTCGATCCGGACGGACCTGTGCCGATCTACTACCTGAGCGTGGTGGACACCTCCTGCGTTGGCGCCGGTGCGGGCGTGCTGCTGCCCGAGCCCGCTGTCGAGCAGATGCTGCAAGAGGGCTGCGTCCGCGGGCGTGAGAACCGGCCCATGATCGGACGGCCGATCATGGCGGCTTCCGTGCGGGAGCCGATCCTGGTCGTCGCTGTGCCGATCGTACTGCGCGGGTCCACTGTCGCCGGCACCACACTGGCGGTGGCCAGCCTGAGGCCCCTGTGGGCCATGACCAGGCAGATGGGCATCGGCGGCGTCGAGGTCTACGTGGTCGATGATCGCGGCTGGCTCGTCGCGCACTCGGACCCGAGGCGTATCGAGGGTGATCGCGATCTCTCGAAGATCGGGATCGTGCAGCAGTTCCTCGGCGCGCGCGGACGCGCGTCCTCGACCGGGCCGTTCACAATGCCCGGGCCTGACGGACAGCCGGTCAGCATGCTCGGGACCTACAAGAGCGTGCCCGACGACTCGGGCTGGGGCGTCATCGTGCAGGTGAGTGAAGAGCAGGCCTACTACGGCGCCTACGAGGCTCGGCGTCAGTCGCTCAAGGTCGTGGCCCTGGTCACTTTGATCGCCATCCTGCTCGGCCTGGTGTTCGCGCGACAGATCAGCCAGCCTGTGCGCCTGCTCGCGCGCGGCGCGTTCCAACTCGCCTCGGGGGACTATGGCACGCGCGTGCAGGTGAGCAGCCGCAATGAGATGGGCGTGCTCGCGGCAGCCTTCAACCACATGGGCGAGCAGATCCAGAAGGCCATCGAGGAGATCCGCCGCGTGGCTGCCATGAACAAGGAGCTGTTCGTCGGNNACGATGAGGTGGAGCGCGTCTACCTCTCGGGTATCCTGCACGACGTGGGCAAGATCGGTATCGAGGACAAGATCCTGAGAAAGGCCGAGGCGCTCACTGACGAAGAATACGAGATCATGAAGCAGCACCCCAAGAAGGGTGAGTACATTCTCGCGGCCGTGCCAATGCTCAAGGCCATGACTGGCGACGGGCTCAAGCACCACGAGAGCATCGATGGCAGCGGCTATCCTGAGCACTTGAAGGCCAACGAGATCCCGCTGCTTGGGCGCATCGTGTGCGTCGCAGACGCCTTCGACGCGATGACGACCGATCGGCCCTACTCGAAGGCCTGGACCTTCGAGCGGGCGCTGGCGCGGCTGCGCGAGCTGGCCTCGCGGAAGTTCGATGCCGCATGCGTCGAGGCCATGGAGAAGGCCTACGCTGCCGGCGATCTCGCGAAGGAGAGGATTCAGGCGGTCGCGCGCCCGAGCAGCGTGGAGCCGGCCGGAGCGAGCGTGTAGGGCTCGCTCACGCGAGCGGAGTGTCGCGGCGGAGGTGAGAGAGATGAGTCGACAGCAGGGAGAGAAGATCATGGGAACCAAGTACTGGCCGCGGCTCGCGGCTGCGGCCTGCCTCACGCTGTGCGGCGCCATCGCGCACGCCCAAGGCAGCGACGCCGAGCTGGCCTACAACTCCGGCCTGGAGCATCTGAGGCAGGGACATCCGGCCCAGGCGCTCGAGGCGATGCGGCGCGCGACCAAGCAAGACTCCAAGAACGCCTACTTCCAGCAGGGCCTGGGACAGGCCCATCTAGCGCTGGGACAGCATGGGGACGCCGTCGTGGCCTTTCGCAAGGCGCTCGATCTCAACCCCAACTATGTCGCCGTGCGCAACGATCTGGGCCTGGCGCTGCTGCTGGCCGGCCAACGTGCGGAGGGCAAGCGCGAGCTGCTGAAGGTGTTCGGCGAGCCGTTCAATCCGCGGCCGGACATCACGGCGCGCAACATCGGACAGGCCTACTTCGACGAGAAGGACTATGCCAACGCGCTCACCTGGTTCCAGACAAGCGCGCAGAAGAACAAGCGCTTTCCGGAAGCGTACACCGGCATTAGCGCGACCCTCGTCGCACTGGGACGCGTCGACGAGGCGATCACGCAGCTCGAAGCAGGGCTGTCCGCGACCTCCGAGGACATCGACGTGCTGCTCACTCTGGGCGAGACCTACTATCGCGCGGGCCGCTTTGCCGAGGCGCGCAAGCGCTTGGAACGCGTCACGCAAAAGGACGCCGCGAGTCCCTCTGGCCAGCGCGCCGCCGAACTCCTGAAGAACTTCCCGAGGTGAGCGCATGGTCTGCCAGTCACTGCTCAACGAGCTGTGCCGAACCATCAATGGCGCCCAGGGCGCGCTGCTGCTGGACGCGGGCGGTGAGGTGGTCGCCGGTTCCGACGCCTGCGACGAACGCCTGCGCCTGATCGGCGCCTACCAGGGCATTGCGCTCGCGACAGCCCACCGGACATCGGAGCGGTACGCCGGGGGGATGATCGAACGCCTGGTGGTGCGCCACGCCTCGGGCACGGTCGTCGCGTGTCCTCTGAAGGACGGCTACTACCTCATCATCGCGCTGGCTCCCGACGCCTCTGTCGCGCTGGCCGAATACCGCGCGACGCAAATGCGCGAACGCCTGGACGCCGAGCTCTAGCGGCAGCGAGGCGGGCACGACAACCACTCTCATGGACCAAGACACGCCTCTCGGCAGGTTCCGCCGCGGACTCTCGCGGACACGGCAACTGCTGGCGATGCCGATAGGAGATCTACTGCGCGGCCAGAGACCGCTGGCAGCCGAAGACCTCGAGCGCGTGGAAGAGGCGCTGCTCGGCGCTGATCTTGGCGTGGATGCAGTGCACGCGATCCTGGATACGCTCAAACAGCGCTCGGGCGAGGTCGCGAGTGGCGGACTTGCCGCGATGCGCGCGCTGCTGCATTCGGAGATCCGTCGCCTGCTCGCGCCCACCGGCGATCGCGCGCGGCCGCGGGGGCGACCGCAAGTCGTCCTCGTCGTCGGCGTCAACGGTGTGGGCAAGACGACGACCATTGGCAAGCTGGCGGCGATGCGTCGGCGCGAGGGTCGTNNAGCGCACCGGTTCTGCCTTTCACGAAGGCCAGGCCGGCACCGATCCGTCGGCGGTCCTGACCGACGCGCTCCGCCGCGCGCTGGCCCACGGCTACGACGAGGTCCTGGTCGATACTGCGGGACGTCTTCACACCAAAGGCAACCTCATGGCCGAGCTCTCGAAGATGGCGCGCGTCGCTGCCAAGGAGGTCCCGGGTGCGCCCCACGAGACGCTGCTGGTCCTCGACGCGACGGTCGGTTCGAATGGTCTCACCCAGGGGCGTGAGTTTGCGCAGGCTGTCCCGCTGACGGGTCTCGTGCTGACCAAGCTGGACGGCACCGCCAAAGGCGGCATTGTCGTGGCCATGGTGCAGGCGCTGGACATACCGGTGCAGTACGTGGGCATGGGCGAATCCGAGGATGATCTCCTGGCATTCGACGCCGATGCCTTTGCCTCGTCTCTGCTCGGGGACTGACGTGCGCGCGATCAACGCTGCGACCGAAGACGAACGCTGGATGCGGCGGGCGCTGACCCTGGCCGCACGCGCCGCGGGCGAGACCAACCCCAACCCATTGGTCGGCTGCGTGATCGTGAGGGCCGGCCACGTCATCGGCGAAGGGTTCCACGCCCGTGCCGGCTTGGCGCATGCCGAGGTTGTCGCGCTCGAACGCGCCGGCGAGCGATCGCGCGGGGCGACACTCTACGTCAACCTCGAGCCCTGCGCGCACCAGGGCCGCACACCGCCCTGTGCGCCGCGCCTGGTCGCCGCTGGCGTGCGGCGCGTCGTCGTCGCCCAGCGCGACCCCAATCCGCTGGTCAACGGCCGCGGCCTGGCGCTGCTGCGCCGGCATGGTGTCGCCGTGACGACCGACGTGCTCGCGTCGGAGGCGGCGCAGCTCAACGAACGCTTCCTGTCGCCGTTCCGCACCGGCCGCCCATTCGTGCTGCTCAAGGCGGCGCTCACGCTGGACGGAAAGATCGCCACGGCCACCGGGGATTCGAAGTGGATCACGCGGCCAGCCGCGCGCGCGCAAGCTCGGCGATTGCGCCGGCTACACGACGCGGTCCTGGTCGGCGTCGGAACAGTGCTTGCGGACGATCCGCTGCTTCTGCCGCGCCCGGCGCTGCGCCGCCCCTTCCATCGCGTGGTGCTCGACTCGCGTTTTCGCATCCCGCTCGCCAGCCGTCTGGTCCGGAGCGCTCGCCGGACGCCGGTGGTGGTGGTGGGACTCGACGTCAACCCTCGCAAACGCCGCGCGCTCGCAGCGTCTGGCGTCCACGTGTGGGTCGATCGCGGAGCGTCGCGTCAGGTGCGCCTGCCGTGGCTGATGCGCGCGCTGCTGCGGCAGCGGATTCGTAGCCTGATGGTCGAGGGGGGCTCTGAGGTGCTGGGCGCGTTTCTGGCCGCGCGGTTCGTCGATCAGGTTGCGCTCTTTCGCGCCCCGCTGCTTCTGGGCGGACAAGACAGCCTCTCCGCCTTCGGCGGCAAGGGGCCGCGGCGCATTGGCGAAGCTCTTGCACTCTCGCGTCTTAGCCCGCTCGCCAGCGCTCCTTCGCGGCTCAGGCAGAGTGAAGAGGAGCAGATGGAGCTGTGGTACCCACGCCCGGCGCCGCGCACGCCGCTTCAGCGCCGGTCGCGTGGCACGCGGTCCGAGCGCCTGTCATAATCGTTCGCGGAGCTGGCCGTGTCTCGGCTGCGATGCCCGTAGAGCCGGACGGCCGCGCAGGTGTCATGTTCACAGGCATTATCGAAGAAACGGGCAGCGTCGTCCGCGCTGTCGAACGCAACGACATCCTGACGGTGCGCATCGCCGCCAAGGCAACGCTGGCTGACCTGGCGATCGGCGGTTCCATCGCGGTCAACGGCTGCTGCCTGACCGCTGTGCGCCGCGACGCGGAAGGTTTCGAGTGCGACCTGATGGGCGAGACGCTGGCGCGCACCCGTTTCGACGAACGACTGCGACCGGGCGTGCGGGTCAACCTTGAGCGGCCGATGCGCGCAGACGGACGCTTCGACGGCCACATCGTGCAGGGCCACGTCGACGGCATCGGGCGCGTGCGCGCCGTCAGGCGCCTGACTGAGTCGGCCGAGATCGACATCGAGGTCCCAAGCGCGCTCGAACGCTACCTGGTGGAGAAGGGCTCGATCGCCGTCGACGGCATCTCGCTCACGGTGGCNNGTCGAGGGCGACTCGGTCAACCTGGAGGCGGACGTGATCGCCAAGCACGTCGAGCGCCTGCTCGACTGGCGGCAGAGTTGAGCGGCGCGGAGCCAGGCAGGAGAAAGATGCCGTTCAGCACGATCCCAGAGGCCATCGAGGACATCCGCGCCGGGCGGATGATCGTCGTCGTCGACGACGAAGACCGCGAACACGAAGGCGACCTGACGATCGCGGCGGAGAAGGTCACGCCCGAGGCGATCA
>PMCG01000038.1 GCA_003155335.1 Acidobacteriota bacterium | reverse complement strand
CGCGTCCAGAACAGCGGCTTCTCTCCCAGGCGGTCGCGCACGATGCTCAGCGTGTGGCCGTCCCAGATGGCAAACGCGAACATGCCGATGAAGCGTGTGAGGCACGCCGGCCCCCACTCGCGCCAGGCCGTGACGACCACTTCCGTGTCGCTCTGGGTGTGGAAGCGGTGCCCGAGCGCGATCAGCTCCTGCCGCAGCTCGACGTAGTTGAACAGCTCGCCGTTGTACGCGATCCAGTGCGAGCCGCCGTCACACGCCAGCGGTTGATGGCCGCCGGCCACGTCGATGACCGAGAGCCGCCGCACCCCGAGCCGGATCGGATCAGACTCGTAGAAGCCTTCGTCGTCCGGGCCGCGATGGGTCAGGAGCCGCGTCATGGCCCGGATGTCCCCGGGCCCGTAGACTCCTGCTATGCCGCACATCGCTTGGCCCGCTCGCGGCGATTCAGCACGCGGAACTCCCAGAAGGCGTGTGGCAGGTCGGTCAAAGAGCGCGCGCCAAAGGCGAATGGAGAGCGAATGAACGACTCGCCAGCGTGGCGGTCCCAAAAGAGCACCGGCTCCTGGCGCACGCTGTAGCCCTTGCTGGCAGCATTGACCACGATGAAGTGTTGAAGGTAACGGTAGCGGTAGCGNNCCCTTGAACGTCTTGGCAATGCGCCAGCCCTGAACGACGTCGGCGCCTTCGCGCTTCAGGATCTGGTAGAGGCGCGGCAGATCCTCGGGCGCGTACTGCAGGTCCGCGTCGGTGATGGCCACCAGCGGCGCGCGCGACTTGGCCAGCCCGCTCAGCCAGCCGCCGGAGATGCCCTGGTTCTGCTCGTGAAACACGCCCACCACTACGCCCGCGTGACGGCTCGCAAGCTCCTCGATCACGCGCCGCGTCGCGTCACGGCTGCAGTCGTCGACGAGCACGATCTCGGCGCGAATCCGGAAGAGATCGAGGATGGCGATGAAGCGCGTCACCAGCTCGTTGAGGTTGGCCTCTTCGTTGTAGCAGGGCACGATCACGGAGAGATCGGGCTCGGCAGTCTGCGACATCGTGTTTCCTCAGGGAGCGCGGCTGTCCGGCGTCTCCGCCCGTCTCATGCGCAGCCAGTCAAGGCTGGCCGCCTGTCCACGGGCGGTAAGTCTAGCGCGGGGCCGAGCCGCGGCCAAACAGCGGGGCGGCGGGCCATGCCTCGTGCGCGGCCAAGGCGCCACGTCCTGCCGCCGGGGCTTGCCGAGGGAACACTCACGGTCGAACTCTCGTTATGAGAGGTAGAAGGAAGGGGGCACGACATGCGGCAGCGCATTCTCCTCGTTGGGACCATCCTGTCGGCGACCGGGCTGTCGGCGTGCGGCTTTGTCGACACTGCGCTCACGGCCCGGCGGACGCAGATCGAGACGCGGGTCCTCGAACCTGCTGGAACGTTTCAGCTCAAGAACGCGAATGGCAGCGTCGAGATCCAGGCCGGCGCCGAGCGCCAGGTGCGCATCGAGGCCGAGAAGGCCGCCTCCAGCGAACAGGCGCTGAACGCGCTCGAGGTCGTCATCGCCGGGCAGGGAGACCACGTCGAAGTGTTCACGCGTGCCCCGCACGGGCCGTGGGGGATCTTCGGGCCTCAGGCCAGGGTCAACTATCGCATCACGCTGCCTGCCAGCGCACGGATCGACGTCGAAGACACCAACGGCAGTGTCCGGGTGAGCGGCGTGTCCGGGTCTGTGCGCGTGCGTTCGGTCAACGGCAGCGTGCACGTCGAGGACGCGGCCGGCGAGGTCGCCGCCCACAGCGTCAACGGCTCCATTCACGTGAGCTACAGCACCGTCCCCCCGCAGGGCCTGCACCGCTTCGAGACGACGAACGGCTCAGTGGCTGTGCGTCTGCCGGGCAACGCGAGTGGCTCGTTCGAAGCGGACACGGTCAACGGCGGCATCTCCACTGACTTGCCGCTCGCCGTTCAAGGCCACTTCGGCACGAAGCATCTCCGCGGGCAACTCGGCCAGGGCGGTGGCCGCTTCGAGATCAAGACCGTCAACGGATCGGTAGCGATCAAGAAGAGCTGATCGCGCTCCAGTCACCGCTGGCGCGCCCGTGCTTCACCCCACCGCAGCTTGGTGCGAAGCACGTCGTAGTAATCGCGCTGAGGTGAGAGCGCCAGTCGCAGACGGCGTGGGCTGCGCGTGATGGTCACGGTGTCGTCCGGGTGAAGAGCCAGGCCTCGCTGACCGTCGAGGGTCACGTGAACCTCGACGTTGCGCGTGAGCAGGCGAACGGCCACGGCCGCGTCGTCAGCCAGCACCAGCGGCCGGTTGCTGAGCGCGTGCGGCGAGATCGCGGTGACGACGATGGCGGCCAGAGAAGGGTGCAGAATCGGCCCTCCGACCGCGAGGTTGTACGCGGTGGAGCCGGTCGGCGACGCCACGATCAGGCCGTCGGCGCGGAAGGACGAGACGAACGCGCCATCGACGCGCACCTCCAGCTCGATGATGCGCGAGAGTGCGCCGGCCTTTGTGATGACCACGTCGTTGAGCACATCGCCGCNNGCCCGAGAGCACGCGCTCGAGCACCGGGTGCAGCTCCGCGAGAGTGATCTCTGTGAGGAACCCGAGGCTGCCGAAGTTGACGCCGATCAGCGGGACATCCTCGCGCTCGATGAGATGGCTGGCGGCCAGCAGCGTTCCGTCTCCGCCGAGCACGACCAGGGCGTCCGCGCGGGCACCGATCTCAGGTGCATCCGCAATCGTCGCCGGCCCGGACCCCAAGGCCGGCACCAGCGCTGCGGCGTGGCGCTCGATCAGGACGCTCCGGCCGCGCTTGCGCAGAAACTCGACGAGCTCGGCCAGAACGGGACCGGCCTCTGCCGAGGCAACGCCAGGTCGGACGATCACGCCAATGGTCTTCATGTGTCCAGCGCCTGTGTCGCAACCGCTATCATCGCCTCCCAGCGCTCAGCGGGCAAGCTGTCGCCGCTCGGCCTTATGTGCAGGAAGAACTCACGGTTTCCCGTAGCGCCCGCAATGGGCGACGCGCACGCGCCAACCACGGCATAGCCGAGCTGATCTTGAGCAGAGCGGGC
>PMCG01000084.1:3669-7077 GCA_003155335.1 Acidobacteriota bacterium | reverse complement strand
TATTCGAACGCTTTGGTCAGCCCGAGCAACTGCGTCGCTCGGCGCGGGGCACGCTCCTCGGCGGGCCGGCGATGCTCGACGACTATGCCGGCATGATCGTGGGTCTGCTCGCGCTGGACGAGGCCGCTCCGGATCCACGCTGGCGCGCGCTCGCCACGCGCCTGGCCGAGGAGGCGGTGCGACGATTCCTCGATCCTACGGGCGGCTTCTTCCTGACGGATGACGCTCATGCCCCCTTGCTCGTGCGCGTCAAGAGCGCGGATGACGCGGGGCGGATATCCGGGAATGCCTTGATGGCCGAGGCGCTGACGCGCCTGGAAGTCGTCAGCGGCCAGAAGCGTTATGGCCAGATGGCGCGCAAGGCGGTCGACGCGTTCCTCGGCGACCTCGAGCGCGATCCGTTCCGCATGGAAGGTCTGGCCGCGGTCGCGAGCGGCCTGCTGACTGAGACGTCGCCGGCCGCGGCGCTGGCAGCGCCGGCGGCCATGGGCGCGCGCGACGCACGAGGACCCGTGGTGGCTCAGCTCGCTCTGGCGAACGACCGTGTGCAGCCGCAGCAGAGCGTCGAGGCCACGCTCTTCCTCTCGGTGGCGCCCCCGTGGGAGATCGTTGCGCCGCAGTCGCGGCGCCGCGATCTCGCGCCTCTTTCCGTCACCCTGCTCACCTCCAGCCTCAACGCCGACGCCGCGCGCTATCCGGCTGCGCACACTGTGAAGCGGCGCTGGAGTCCGGGCCCGGTGCCGGTCCTCTCGGGCCAGATGAGCATCGTCCTGCCCGTGCGCGTGCCCGACGGCAGCCGGATCGGCGAGCACCGCATGCGCGTGCGCGTGAGCTACCAGCGCTGCGACGCGAGCGAGTGCCAGGCACCGGAGACGCTGACGGTCGAGGCGCCGCTCACAGTCGTGGCCCCACCCTCGTCGTCACCCGAGCCGACGCCCGCGACAGAGTGACAGGTGTCGTGCCGCTGNNTCCGGCGTGCGCGGCTCGGCGCGCTCTCGAAACGGGACGAAGGAGCTGTGACCCAAGAAGCCGCGAGCACGATCTCCATCACGGCATCAGGCTAATGAAGGCCACGCCGTAGCCGTTCAGGTTGACCGGAATCCTGGTGCTGTACGGAATGGTCCGCTCCGTTGGGCCGTGCGCCACGTCTGTCGTGACGTCGACGACGAGTTCCTTGGCCGCGCTGAACACACCCAGCGAACTGACATCCACCGTGATGGTGTAGGGCACTCCCTTCCCGTTGTTGTCGAGTGGATCCGCCACGGCGTGGTCGACCAGCATGACCACCACGGTGCCATCCCTGCGCCGCACGGCCAGCGTCTCAACGTTCGCCGGATCGCTCTGATTGCTGAGCGACAGAAGCTCCTGCCCCGGAGGCGTCGAGAAGTAGCGCCCGAGCCAGTAGTCCACCCAGTAGCTGAGGAAGGTGTTGCCGGTCTCCTGATCGATTTCCCCGAACTGAACGTTGGCGGCGAACTCCCAGTGGTGAAACGACTGCGCGCCGGCTTGCCCCATCTGCGAGAACACGTACGGAGCCCAGGCCGCGTAGAACGGGCTCGTCGGGCGTGGATCGGTCAAACCCCACGCAGGTGAATTGTAGGAGGTGATCCAGACCGGCACGTTGGCCAATCTCGGGTTTGTGCTGAGCAGGTCATAGACGAGCCTGACCACGGGTCCGGAGTCGAGAGCGTAGCTCAGGACTTTCAGGTCGGAATCCTGCCACCCGGAGGGGACAAAATGGATGCCTACGACGTCCACCTGCGCCGTTACGCCCTGCGCAAACGCCGTCATGAAGTCGCGCATCTGTTGTGTGTTTGCATAGGCAATCTCGGCGGCCACGAACTTCAGGGAGGGATCAACCGCCCGCATCGCCGGCACAACGACGTTGTAGAGACGGATGTATTCGGTCCCCGAGAGGTTGGTCTCGTTCAAGATGCTCCAGTACTGAATCGGATACGGGCTTGCCGATCTCAGCGTCGTCCCATCCCGCAGCCGGATGCCCGGGCCGTTGTAGTAGCGGACGAGGTTGGCCGCGTACTCGGCGAATCCGGCGAGATCGGTCAGCTTGTGGTTCGCGTCGTACATCCAAGGCGGGGCAGCCGAAATCATGAAGTCGGGGCTGTGGTCTCCCATGCCGAGAATCGGCTGAACGATCGCGTCCAGGTTCGTGAAGCTCCACGCGCTCGGGCTCGTGGGGTCGCGATCGACTTGCGGAATCACGGGCACCCACTCGTTCCAGTCCAGCACGATGAGCGTATGTCGCGCCGCCATGTCGCTCAGTAGGGTCTGTGCGCGCGGAAAGCGCTGGAACAGCCACCACTCCCAGGTGACCTCGACAATCGTCGATGCCATGACCTGGAACGTGCCGGCCGTGGTCCTTCCGATGGTGACGCTCGCGTTGTGCGTCGGGCCCGGAGCCGCGGTGGGGGTTGGATTGGAGCTGGTGCCTGCGTCACCGCAGGCGCCGGCGAGCAGGCCGACAAACAGCATTGCGCAGAGGACCCCAGGGGAGTTCCCCATAGTGCTGGCCATTCTAGCAGGGCACAGAGAAGCCGAATCAGAATCCCCGCTTTCCTGTTCGAATGGGCTCAACGTCGCGCGGTGTGAGTGCGCTTCTCAGCGCGCCGCGCCGCTCGGTCGACCGATGCGGTAGGTGCGACTGAAGCCCTCGCCGAGCACGCAGACCGTCACTTCGAACAGGCCGTTGGCACTGCATGTGTAGCGTTCTTCGATCTCGCGACCGCCATCCGGCACGCGCTCGATCCAGACATCCGCGAGACTGGCGCGCTCGCGCAGGCTGGAGTCGAACGGGAAGCGGATCTCGTCCCACGGCACGATCTGACCGTCCGGCCGCGCCTCGCTCAGCGCGCCGCACTCGACAAAGCGGAAATGGCCGACGTTGTGCGCCGAGCGGTAGCGGCGCACGACCTCGATCGCAGCGCCTCCCTTGCGCGGCAGGGGCGTGTCCTTGAGGAAGATCGGATCAAAGGTGACGACGCGGCCAGCCTCGGCCTCACGCCACACGCCGAAGTGCCGCGTCAGACAATCGGCCAGTTCGTAGCCTTTGCCCTCGTCGAGGAACGTGGCCAGGCCGATGGCCGTGGCAGCGAAGGGGTGCGGCGAACGACGCACGCGGTGATTGCCGAACTGCTCGCGCAGGCGGCGCGGCACGACCGGGAAGGCCGAGGCGCCACCCACGACGTAGAGACCGGCCAGCTCGCTCCACTCGACGGTGTCGCGCTCGTCGCGGCGCGGGTCGCGCATGACACTGCCGAGCGCCTCGATCGTGCGCTCGACAATCGGCGCGCAAGCAGCCGCCACCTGCGCGATCGGCAGGGCGACGCTTCCGCGGTCGATCGCGTCCAAGTCCACGACCAGACGCCGCGTGTTGGGCCCGACCGCCTCTTT
>PMCG01000084.1:0-3648 GCA_003155335.1 Acidobacteriota bacterium | reverse complement strand
GAGGCGTCGAAGGTGCCACCGCCCAAGTCGTAGACCAGGACGTACTCGCGACGGCTGGTGAGCGTGTCGCGGAAACGGTGCGCGTACTCGAACCCAGCGGCCGAGGGTTCGTTGAGCAGTGCCTCGACCTCGAATCCGGCGCGCTGGAACGCGTCCAGCGTCAGAAAGCGCTGGTCGTTGGGGGCATGGGCCGGGACGCTCACTGCCGCGTGCAGGCGTTCGCTCTTCTTGATTCCGAGATTGGAGCGCAGGCGCAGGTCGTCGCGCACTGCCGCGAAGTAGCCGGCCAGGAGCTGCGGCGCTGTGTAGACGTGCGGCCCGATCGGTATCTCGCTCAAGGGACCGCAGCTCTGGAGCAGGCGCTTGAACGAGCGCAGCACCGTCCAGTCCGGCTCGAGCTCCAGCGCCACGGCTTCGCGGCCGAAGCGCAGCTCGCCGCTTGCGGAGTGCGCGGCGATCACCGAGGGAATCGCGTCGCCCCACTCGAAGCCGGCGACTGGGTAGTTGCCGCGGTCCACCGCAGCCACCACCGTGTGCGTCGTGCCGAAGTCGATGCCCAGGCGCATAGATGCGTTCGTGGCCCTCCGGCCGAATCGCGACTCGATGGTAGACTACCTCACTTCCGTCCGTGCCGAGGCGGCGAGGACGGTGCAAGAGGGTGTCACGGATGCCGCTCAAACTGGCGCTGCCCAAGGGCAGCCTGCAGACCTCGACCCTGCGGCTCTTCGAGCGGGCGGGCTATCACGTCTCTGTGTCGGAGCGATCGTACTATCCGTCCGTCGACGACAGCGAGATCGAGGCCATGCTCATCCGCGCGCAAGAGGTCAGCCGCTATGTCGAGCAGGGCGTGCTCGACGCCGGGATCACCGGCAGCGACTGGTACAAGGACAGCGGCGCGGACCTCGTCACCGTGGCCGAGCTGGTCTATTCCAAACAGACCTTCAGCCCTTGCCACTGGGTTCTGGCAGTGCCCGTCGACTCGGCTTTCCAGACACCCGAAGACCTGGCAGGCAAGCGCGTCGCCACAGAGCTGGTCAACGTGACACGGCGCTACTTCGAGGCGCGTGGCGTGCCTGTCGAGGTGCAGTTCTCCTGGGGTGCGACAGAGGTCAAGCCGCCCGTGCTCGCCGACGCCATCGTCGAGATCACCGAGACGGGCAGCTCGCTACGCGCCAACCACCTGCGCGTCATCGACACGCTGCTCGAGGTCAAGAACTGCCTGCTGGCCAATCGCAAGGCCTGGGCGGACGAGTGGAAGCGCCACAAGCTCGAGAGCCTGGCGATGCTGCTCACCGGCGCTCTGGTCGCCGAGGACAAGGTGGGGCTGAAGATGAACGTGCCCCGCACCAAGGTGGATGAGGTCTTGGCGGTGCTCACGGCGCTCCGGCGCCCGACAGTCAGCCCGCTCTCGGACCCCGACTGGGTGGCGCTCGAGACGATCATCGACGAGCGCACCGTGCGCGACATCATCCCGCGCCTGAAACGCGCCGGCGCTGAGGGCATCGTCGAGTACCCGCTCAACAAACTGGTCTATTGATGGCCGGATCGCCGGCGGCGCCGTGCATCGTGGAGACCCTCTTCCTCGACGCAGGCGGAGTGCTGGTGCATCCCAATTGGCAGCGCGTCTCGGACACGCTCGCCCGACACGGCGTCGTCGTGCTTCCTGGTGCGCTGGCCGCGGCCGATGTCCGTGCGAGGTGGCAACTCGATCTCCCCGAGAACGCCCGCGCAACCTCGGACGACGCGCGCAACGCGCGCTACTTCGATGCCGTGCGCGAGTTCGGGGCTGTGCCGGCGTCGGATGCGGCTGACGCGGCCTTTGCCGAGCTCAGGCGCTACCATGCCGAGCACAACCTGTACGAATGGGTCCCCCCGGACGTGGTGCCAGCGCTGACGCGCTTGCGCAGCCTGGGCACGCGCTTGGTAATGGTCTCCAACGCCAACGGCACGCTCCACGCGCACATGCAGCGCCTAGGGTTGGCGACGCACTTCGACCTCATGCTCGATTCGCAGTGCGAGGGAGTCGAGAAGCCTGATCCGGAGCTGTTCCGCCGGGCGCTGGCCCGCTGCGGCGCGGCTGCCGAGACGACAGTGCACGTCGGAGACCTGTACTACGTCGATGTCGCAGGCGCGCGCGCAGCGGGCATCGAGGCGTGGCTGTTCGACGCTGGCGGCCTCTATCGTGGCGTCGACTGTCCGCGCGTCACGACGCTGGCGGAGCTGGGCGATCGGATGCAGGCGCTAGTGGCTGCATCCGGCGCAGCCGCCACTTGAGCTGCATCCTGAGCAGGACGACTTTGCCGAAGACGAGACAAAGCGGCCGCTGCCGCTCTTGAACGCAAAGGCCGACACCTGGCGCGTGACGCTGGCTCCCTCGCACTGCGGACAAGCGATGGCAACATCGCTGCGAAACACGATCTTCTCGAACTCGGTCCCGCAAGCGTCGCAAACGTACTCGAAGATGGGCATGTCACTCTCCGTGCGGCTGCGCGCCGGCCGCGGTGGCGCGCGCGAACCGGCGTACGTCTCATCGTAGCGCGGTCACGCGCCAAAGTGAAAACGCGTCCCGTGGATGCCGTCACAGTGCCACGGGCGCGTGGGGATCGGTAGTAGAATCGGCNNTCGCCGCCGCTGCGCGAGGCGCTGATCGCGGTCGAGCCGCTCTTGGCCAGCCTGCTCTTCTTCGCCGCGCTCATCGGCGCTGGGCTGGCCTGGCACGCGCGCCGGCGCAAGGGCGAGCGGCGTGGCTGGCGTCGGACCGAGACGCTTGTCGGACGCTTCCTAGATCGGTGGGGCTGGGCCCTCGCGATCCTCGCAATGCTGGCGCCACTCTGGAGTCACTGGGCGCTCAGGCCGCCAGGCGGAACGACGGCGCTCGCGGCTCTTCTTGGCTACTTGCCGTGGAGCGATGCGCTGGGCCACTTCGAGGGTGGCGTTCGCTTGCTGTGCGATGGAGCGTTTGGGCCATACAGTGAACGGCGGCCTTTGAATGCGGCCTGGCTGGCCGTGCGGCTCGCTGCTGGCGGTGGGTCGTTGCCTGTCGCGCTCGTCTCCCAGGCGGTGATTCTGGGCCTCGTCGCCTACGTCCTCTGCCGTGTCGTCGGCCTGCGCTTCGGGCTCTGGCCCGCGCTAGCGGTCTTCGCTCTNNACGTCGCGCCTCGGCTGGATGGCGCTGGGCCTCTTTGCCTTGGACGTCGCGCTCAACGCTCGGCCAGGGCCGCAGCTCCTGCTGCTCGCTGTCCTGTTGTGGGGCGTCTGGCTGTTCCGGAAGCAGTGGCTGCGGGCCGCAATCGCGCTGCTCGCTGTCTGCGCGCTCTCGGCTGCCGCAACGCACGCGTTGAACAAACTCTACGGCGCTGGCCAGAGCTCCTTCTGGAGCTACCCCGCCTACACGCTCTACGGCTTGACCCGCGACTCGAACTACAAGCAGGCGCAGCACGACTACCACGCCCAGATCGCAGAGCTCTCGACCGAGCGCGAGGTGGCCCGCTTTCTCTACGCGCGCGCCTTCGATGCCCTGCGACGTGAGCCGGGTCTCTTTGCGCGCGCGCTGGTCGACAACGAGCTGAAGTTCGTCGAGAAGCTCGGGGCGAATCTCTCGCGCATCGTGACGATCCGCGCCTTCTTCGCATCCGCTGCCGAGCGCGC
>PMCG01000334.1 GCA_003155335.1 Acidobacteriota bacterium | reverse complement strand
CGGTTGCGTTCGCCGCCGGAAAGCAGCCCGACTTTCTTCTGCTGCTCGGTGCCGCGAAAGTTGAACCGGCTGCAGTACGCCCGGCCGTTCATGGTCCGGCCGCCGAGGTCCACCGTGTCCCGCCCCCCGGTAATCTCCTCGTAGACCGTGTGCTCCGCGGACAGCGCGTCGCGCATCTGGTCGACGTGCGACATCACCACTCCCGCGCCGATACGCAGCGAACCGGCCCAGGGCTTGTCCTGCCCCAGCATGAGCCGGAAGAGCGTGGTCTTGCCCGCGCCGTTGGCGCCCATAATCCCCACGATGCCGCCGCGGGGAAGATCGAAGTTGACGCCCTCCATGAGCATCCGGTCGCCGTAGCCAAAGGAGAGGTTTTCCGCGCGCACGACCAGATCCCCGAGCCGCGGGCCGGGCGGGATCTGGATGCGCACGTCCTCCTCGCGCGTGTCCACGGCCTGGCCGGCCAGTTCATCGTAGCGCTTGATGCGCGCCAGGTTNNGAATGGCGCGCGCCGGCGTTCATGCGCACCCACAGCAGCTCCTGCTCCAGCAGCTTGCGCCGCGACTGCGCCTGCTTCTGCTCCAGCGCGAGGAGCGCCTGCTTCTGCTCCAGCCAGCTCTCGTAGTTGCCCTTGTAGGGATAGGCGCGGCCGGCGTCGAGCTCCAGAATCCATTCGGTCACATTGTTGAGGAAATAGCGGTCGTGCGTGACCACGATCAGCGTGCCTTTGAACCGCGTGAGGTATTCCTCGACCCAGCCGACGGATTCGGCGTCGAGATGGTTGGTCGGCTCATCGAGGAGCAGGATGTCCGGCCGCGAGATCAGCAGCCGGCAGAGCGCCACGCGGCGGCGCTCGCCGCCGGAAAGCGGGCCGATCTTCGCGTCGCCGGGCGGCAGGCGCAGGGCCTCCATCGCCACTTCCACGTGGTGGTCGAGCTCCCACAGATCCTCCGCGTCAATCTTGTCCTGCAGCCTGCCCAGCTCGGCATTCAGCGACTCCTCTTCGGCGGCCGGCATGTCCGTCCCCAGCAGGCCGCAGATTTCGTCGTACCGGTTCAGCACCGCGCGCGAGGAGGCGACCCCCTCCTCCACGGCGGCTGCGACGGTCTTCTCCGGATCGAGCTGCGGCTCCTGCTCCAGGTAGCCGACGCGCGTGCGGGGCGCCACATAGACGTCGCCCATGTAGTCCTTGTCCCGGCCGGCCATGATGCGCAGCAGCGTGCTCTTACCCGCGCCATTCGCGCCCAGCACGCCGATCTTCGCCCCGGGCAGAAACGCCAGCCAGATCCCGCGCAAGATCTCCTTGCCCTGCGGCGTCACCTTGCGCAGGTCCTTCATCACGAAGATGTACTGAGCACTCATGCCGTCTCGCGCCTCCTCTTAGACCGGCCAGATTCTAACCGCATTCCGTCGGCAACGCCGATGCTGAAGGAATCATCTCCCACTGGGGAGTCATCGGCCGTATAATCCGCGCATGCCTGAATCGAAGACGTGCCCCGAAGCTCATCGCCGTCTTATCGACCGCATCCTCGCGCAAGCCAGCGACGTGCAGAGGCTCACGGCAGGCCTACACGAGAATCATCTATCCAAACGCGTGGTGGCCAGCCGCTGGTCGCTGAAGGAGCTGGCCTGCCATCTGCGCCGCGTGCAGCAGGTCTTCATCCGCGAGCGTCTCGAGCTGATGCTGGAGCAGGACAACCCGGAGCTGCCAGCATATGATCCAGACACGGACCCGCGCTTCATTGAGATGACCGAACAGCCAGCCAGCGAGACCATCGCGTCCTACCTGGAAGAGCGCGCGCACCTCGTCGAACGCTTGAGGACACTGACGCGCGAGCAGTGGCACCGGCCCGGGCGCCACCCGGTCTACGCCCAGGGTGACGTCTACTCGCTAGCGGAGTACCACGCGCACCACGAGGCCCACCACGTCTACCAGATGTACCAGCGCCGCGCCCTGCTCAGCCCGGTTCCTGAGTAGACGACCGCGGCTTCTTCGGCGGCCAGGGCACGATCAACGTTCCGTCGTGGTCGCCTGACAGCCGCGAGCTCGCGTTCGTCAGCTACCGCCGGCTCCATTGAAGCAGCGCCGTCTTGACCGCTGTCGGTTCTGTGATCGGCGGCCGGCATGTGCCGGCGCGGCAGCTGTAGAGCGCTGCGCGGCCATTGACCGGCTGCTTGCCCGCGAGAAGGGCGAGCGGTGGTCGATCTGTCGCGCTCGCGTCGCTGTGCTGCACGACGCGGTGTGGCAGGAAACACCGGCCAATCTCGCGAGCCAGGGCTTCGTAGTCTTCGCTGCCGGGCGTGCCGACAAGGGCCAGCTCGACTGGCCCATCCATCAGATAGTCGAGCACGATTAGGCTCTTCGCAAAAGCGCGGGGCTGGCGCGCGATCCCTTCGCCATAGGCTTCGATCGCCTGCCGCGCCGCATCCCTGAGATCGGCACGATCGAAGTGGTACGAAAGCCGAGCCAGGACGTGCGCTGCCGTGGCGTTGGCCGCTGGCACTGCGCCGTCGTGGCTGTCGCGAGGACGGACAGGCAGACGGTCTCCGGCGTTCGCCGTGGAAAAGAAGGCAGCGTCCTCGCCACGAAACTCGTCCAGCATTCGCTCGGCCAGGTCGAGTGCGGTCTCAAGGTACCGTTGCGCGCCGCCGGCCTCATAGAGATCGATGAGCCCCTCGGCCACGCAGGCGTAATCGTCGAGGAACCCGCCGACCGTTGCACGGCCGGCACGCCAGGCGCGCAGGAGCTGCCCGTCCTCGGATCGTAGCGAGGTGAGGACGAAGTCGGCCGCGCGCGCAGCGGCATCGAGATAGCGCGGCTCGCGGAGTAGCCGATACCCCTCAGCTAGGGCGCCGATCGTCAGGCCGTTCCAGGCTGCGAGGATCTTGTCGTCGAGCCCCGGCGCGATCCGGCGCCTGCGCGCATCGAGCACTCGCGG
>PMCG01000014.1 GCA_003155335.1 Acidobacteriota bacterium | reverse complement strand
GAGTCGACGTCCACGACCAGCGGCAGTCGCATCAGACGCGCCAACGGCGCAGCGATATGCGCCGCTTCTTCCACCGCGTGCACGACGTCGTAGCGGCCAAGGAGCATGCGCAGCTTGGCCTCGGCCATGAACGGCACGTCGAGCAGCAATTTTGCGAGCGAGAACCCGGGCCGCACGCGCCCCACAGGCAGATCCAGGCTGCGCAGTAGGCGCGTTCCAGGCGGCAGCGGGATGCTCTCGCCGCGCGGGTAGCAGAGCAGATCGACGGCGTGCCCTTGCTCGCCCAGGGCCTGAGTCAGCGCGCGCACGGCCAGCGGCGTCCCGCGCACCTCGAAGTACGGCTGAGGGGCCAGGAACAGGATGCGCAGCGGACGCGCGCTGTTCTCGTCCATGTCGCCTATGATCATAGACGATGAGTCGCCAGCGGCGCTGTCGCCCAGCAGATCTGTGCCAGGCGCGGATCGGCGGGCCAAGATAGCGCTGCTAACGCGGTGGCTCTTGAGCGCGAACGATGACCAAACACCTTGCCGACACGCTTCGTGAGAACCCGCTGCTGCTGCTGGTCGTTGTCCTGGCCATCGGTTATCCGCTCGGCAAGCTGGGCCTCGGGCGCACGCGGCTGGGCTTGGCAGCCGTGCTCTTCGCCGGCCTGATCGTCGGTGCGCTGAATCCGGCCTTCAAGCTGCCGGAGCTGGTCTACCAGTTTGGCCTGGTCCTCTTCGTGTACACCATTGGCCTAGCCAATGGTGCCGCCTTCTTCGCCTCCTTTCGCCGCAAGGGGTTGCGCGACAACCTGTTCGTCCTCGCGATGCTCGCAGTGGCCACCGCTGTGGCATTCGCTGCAGGGCGGCTCCTGCATTTGCCCGGCACCCTGCGCGCGGGATTGTTCGCGGGCGGCCTCACCAATACTCCGGCTCTGGCGGCAGTGCTCGAGTCGGTCAAGGCCAGCGGCCCGGCTGCCGGTCTCGAGGCGCGCCTCACCGAGCCGATCGTGGCCTACTCCGCGACTTACCCGGTCGGCGTGCTCGGCACGATCTTCGCCATTGCCGCTTTCGAGCGCGTCTTTCGCGTCGATCATGCCCGCGAGGCCGCGGCGATGCGCGAGCTGAGCGGCGCGCGGCGTCCGATCGTCAACCGCACCGTGCGCGTGACGCGAGCCGTGCGGGATCGCACTGTTGCGAGTCTCATGCGCAGCCACCATTGGCGCGTGGTCTTCGCGCGAATGAAACGCGAGGGTCGCGCCTCGATCGTGCCCGGCTCGATACGTCTGCGCGAGGGCGACCTTGTCAGCGTGGTGGGCACCGCCGAAGAAGTCGAGCGCGTGGTGGCCACGCTCGGTGAGGCAACCGATGAGCGGCTCGAGTTCGCGTCGGAGGAAATGGACTACCGGCGCATCTTTGTCTCCAATCCGCGCGTCATCGGTTTGCGCCTCGGCGATCTGGCACTGATGGAGCACTTCGGCGCCGTCGTGACACGCGTGCGTCGCGGCGACACCGTGTTCGTGCCTGACAGCGAGACCGTGCTGCAGCCCGGCGATCGCGTGCGCATCGTCAGCCGCAAGGAAAGCCTGGACGCCGTGCAGGCGTTCTTCGGCGACAGCTACCGCGCCTCGAGCGAGATCGACATCCTGAGCTTCGCCCTCGGGCTCGGGCTGGGCATGCTGATCGGTCTGGCAGCCGTGCCTGTGGCCGGCGTGACCTTACGTCTGGGTCTGGCCGGCGGACCGCTGGTCGTCGCGCTGTTGCTCGGCGCGCGCGGCCGGACCGGGCCGCTCGTCTGGACGCTGCCGTTCAGCGCCAATCTCACGCTGCGACAGCTCGGGCTGGCCCTCTTCTTGGCAGGCGTGGGCACGCGCGCAGGCGACGCATTCGCGTCAACGCTCGGGACAGGCCGCGGCGTCTCGCTGCTGCTCGCCGGAGCTGTCGTCACCTGCCTCACGGCCGTGNNCTGCCGAACGTCGGCTACGCGACCGTCTATCCCGTGGCCTTCATCGCCAAGATCCTGCTGGCCCAGGTCCTCCTCGCGACCGGGCTCTAGCGCGAGTGGCGCGGCTCCTCAGCGGCCCGAGCCCCGCGCGGGGATGCGCAGCCGCTGCCCCACGTGCAGGCGGCGCACGCTGCGCAGGCTGTTGGTGCGCTGGATCGCCCCGACCGTCGTGTGGTAGCGCCGCGCGATCGAGCCGAGCGTATCGCCCGAGCGAACACGGTGGACGACGTAGAGCGGGATCGGCTTGGTCCAGGCAGGGAGCTGGGCCACGGCCGGCGCCACGGCCTCGCTCTTCTCGGCCGGGACGCGCAGATCGTACGCGCGATTGGGCGTGGCTGCCGAGCGCAGCTCGGGATTGAAGCCCAGGAGCGCACCCTTCTCGAGGCCGAGCGCGACGTCCAGCTTCTCGAGCTCCACCGCGCGCTCCACGCGAACCGCTGTCAGACCGTTCGTCGGCGTCAGCGCTGCCGGCAAGGTCATGCCGTACTTGGCCGGGTTCTCGACGATCAAGAGCGCCGCGATGAAACGTGGCACGTAGCGCCGCGTCTCCCAGGGCAGTTGCTCGTACAGGTCCCAGAAGTCGAAGTACTCGCCGGAGCGCGACTGAAGCCGGGAGACGCGCGCCTCGCCGCAGTTGTACGCGGCCAGCGCCTTGGGCCAATCGCCGAAGAGTCGGTGCAGCTCCGTCAGATACGCGATGGCGGCGTCGGTGGCCTTCTCAGGGTCGAGACGCTCGTCGACCCAGGGGTCGCGGCTCAGGCCATAGCGCAACCCGGTGGACGCGATGAACTGCCACAGACCGAACGCACCCGCGCGCGAGAGGGCGCGGCCCTTGAACTCGCTCTCGACCAGTGGCAGCCAGGCCAACTGGCGCGGGAGCTGCGCGGCGGCGAGTTTGGCGAGGATCATCGGCCGGTAGAGGCCTGAGCGGCGATAGGCCTCGATGAATTGATCGCGCTCGCCGGTGGTGAAGCTGACGATCTCACGCTGGACGTGCTCGTTCTCCACGATCGGTAGGGCCAGGTCCCAGGATGTCGTGGGCGGCGGGCCGCTCGCCTGCTGGATGTGATAGGCGCGCCGGATGAGCTCGGCCACTAGCCGCCGAATATCCTGCTTGGCCTGCAGGTAGGCGTCGTCGCCATTCTGCGGGAGCTTCAGCATCAGGCCGTACGCGCGATCGAGCGCAGCGATGGCCTCGTCGGTCTTGTTTGCCGCGACCAGCTCCGAGGCCGACTGGCACAGATCCAGGGCCTCTTTCTGCGTGGCCTGAGGCTCGTTATCCGGAGTCTCTTCCTCTCCAGTGTCGGCCTCTTCCACCGGCGCCGGGGCAGAGGAGCTTGCGGCCGACTGCGCGGCCGCGTGCTGCGCCGCGGGGGCGTTCGCCGCCGTCGTCCCGCCGGACCGGTCGGCTGTGCTGCTCGCTGCAGGTGACGGCGTCGGCGTGGCGACGTTGTTCGTGTGCGGCACCGGTGTCGGCGCTCTCGGCGGCGCTTTGGGCGCGCCGGTGTGGCAGCCGGAGCCGATGGCCGCGAGGGGCAGCGAGAGCAACAGCGTGAGCAGGGTCTGTCTCGGGATCAGGACGAGCACGTTCAGGTGCCTCCTCTTGTGGAGCAGGCAGCCCAAGCCGTCCCTCCGCAAGCCGGGGCATCATGGCACAGAATGCTGCGCCGGTCGCGCCCGTTGCGAGCGCGAGTAGCAGTATATTGAGGCGCAACGTCTCATTCGATCACGAGGGAACCATGCTGGAACGACTCTTCAAGCTGCGTGAGCACAAGACGAGCGTGCGCACGGAGCTGCTCGGAGGCGCGACCACCTTTGCCACGATGGCCTACATCATCGTGGTCAACCCGGCGATCCTCGCCAACGCCGGGATTCCCGTGGGCCCGAGCACGGTCGCGACCGTGCTCACGGCGGTCGTCGGCACGCTGCTCATGGCCTTCATCGCGAATCGCCCGATCGCTGTCGCGCCCTACATGGGCGAGAACGCCTTCATCGCCTTTGGTCTGATGGCCTTTGGCATCACCTGGCAGCAGCGGCTGGGCGCCGTCTTCGTGAGCGGCGTCGTCTTTCTCGTCATCACCTTGCTCGGCGTGCGCACCTGGGTGGCCAACTCGATCTCCACGAGCCTCAAGCACAGCTTTGCCGTCGGGATCGGCCTGTTCCTCGCCTTGATCGGACTCTACGAGACCGGCATCGTCACGAGCTTCGTGGCCGGCCACCACGCCGCACAGCACCTGGTCTCAGGCACCGACGTGCTCGCCGTGCCCTCTGTGCCGCTTCGCATCGGCGACCTCGGCAGCACGCCCGTGCTCTTCGCCATCATGGGCTTCCTGTTGATCGTCATCCTCATGTATCTGCGCTTGCCAGGCGCAATGCTCGTGGGCATCGTGCTCACGGCGGCCATCGGTCAGCTGGTGGGTCTGGGCCAGCCACCAAAGGCGCTCGTGGCCCTGCCGTTCACCGGCCAATACTCCCTCGCGCCGATCGCCCTGCATCTCGACATCGCTGGGGTGCTCAAGCTGAGCTTCCTGCCGATCCTGCTGACGCTGTTTCTGATGAGCCTGCTCGACACGCTCGGCACGCTGATCGGCCTCGGCGCCGCGGGCAACATGCTCGACGCCAAGGGCAACTTCCCACAAGTCGAGCGGCCGATGCTGGTCGACGCGCTGACGTGCACGTTCAGCGGCCTGGTCGGGACATCGACCTCGGGCGCGTACATCGAGTCGGCGGCGGGGATCAAGGAAGGCGCGCGCACTGGGCTGGCGGCAGTGACCACGGCGGTCCTCTTCGCGGTCACGCTCTTCTTCCTGCCAGCGGTCAAGCCGCTGCAGGAGCTGAGCTACGCCTATGGTCCGGCGCTGATCGTCGTCGGGCTTTTGATGCTGGGATCGGTCAAGAAGATCGACTTCGACGATCTGACCGAGCTGGTGCCCGCCTTTGCGACCGTGGCGATGATGGTCTTCACGTACAACATCGGAAACGGACTCACGGCCGGCCTGGTGCTCCACCCGCTGATGAAGCTCACGACCGGACGCGCGCGCGAGATCACGCCCGGCGGCGCGCTGCTTGGCCTGGTTTGCCTGCTCTACTTCATCTACGGCCGGCCGCACTAGGGCGGCGTGCTGCGCCAGTGAAGGAAGGACAGGATCATGTCGTAGTGCTCGATCGGCGAGCCATGGATCTCGAATAGGACAGCGGGTCGTCTGCGTCACATACACATGCCGAGAAAACAGCAACTCCCGTTCACACATTCATAAGGGCTTGGGCACCCGCAGTCCCAGCAGCAACTGTTCTGCGTCTCTCTCAAGCCGCAGATACTGTTGCCGCAGACTTCCGCCTCGCACTTCCCGCTTAAGCAGTGCTGGGTTCTATAACATGCACAGTCCTGCGGGCATGTCGAGCGGTCTTCGCCAGTGCCGCAAACCCCGTTGGGACAAGCCGCATTCATCGTCACCGTGGCCTCGCGCGGTGTGGCTGTGTCGGCGTTCCGGGCCTCGTAGACGGTGCTCCCGGCCGCTGTCGGATATCCGTTCGTGCCGGCCTGGAGGGTGTAGCTTCCGGTCGAGGGCAAGAGAATCTGGAACGCGCCCTGGCCCTTCTGCGTAACTTCAGGCGGCGGATGCGGACAACACGTCGCCAGGGACGCCCTCGTCCGACTCCCGAGCGTCAGCGCGAAGGGACGCTCGGCGCGAACTCCAGCAACTCGATGGGCGCCCCGTCGTGGTGTATGAACGCGACGCGCACCCCGTCTGACGGCGAGTTGGGCGCGATGAGGATGTCCTTTCCCTTGAGCGCTGCGTCGAGATCATCCACGGCAAATGCGACGTGCGGCACGGTCTTGACGATGTCTGGCACGTCACACTGCGGCTCGAAGCGCATCCACTCGATCCCGTACGGGCTCGTCCCGAAACCGCAGACGTGCACGCCCAGATGATCGAGGTGCCGTTCCTCAGCGCGCGGCTGGCTGTGAGGTATCCCGAGGTGGTGATAGCGCCAGCCAAGGCCGGAGATGACAGCCGGCAGCTCATGGTCGCGACGTGTGTGTTTCATTTGTTTCACAGGTCCGCCCTTCGTGTCTTACGCCCAGCGCCCGCGCCACACGCCAGAGCCTCAATCCAACTTCGCCTCTCTTGCCGGACCCGGCGCATCAGACTCGCCGAGTTTCTGATCCGCACCGGAAGACGCCGAAGGCTCAGGCGTGCGATGTGGGGCCATTCGCCCGGCGAAGATGCTGATGATCATGTCGCCGGCCCATGCCCCGCCAGTGGCTGGGACGGCCAACAGAGCGTAGAAGAGCCATTCGATCGGCCACAGGTTGTGCGACCCGCCTCCACTGAGCATGTCGGCGAGAGAGACCACAGGCAGAAGGGCGACGGTGGCGAGGCCGAGGAACAGCGGGTGCACAATACGCAGGCCCCCAAACACTGCTGCCCCTATGGTGACTGTGAGCAGGATCCTGAGAACGCCGTCTTCTGATCGCGTCGCCCCAAGCCCGAGGAGCGCTGCCAAGCCCAACACAGCGAGGACTTGCCATCTGTTTTGGTGCTGTCGTCTCATTGCTCCTGGTCCGGATGATGATCAGATCAGGCACTACGATAGCAGATAAGCGGTGCAAGGAACGGGTGTAGCAGCCAGCGAGACGTAGGGGCGATTCATGAATCGCCCCTACAACCGTCGCCACCGCAGACCCGTCCCCGTGCTCGGGCGATCAGGTCGCGCGCGCGAGGGCGAACCCGACGCGAAGACAGGGCGGCCACGGGGGGCCGCCCCTACGTTGTCGGGCGACGGTGAATGGCGGCGGGCATCAAAACGCCAGGCCGAGGCGGAAGTACACCCGCGTGTCGCCCTTGGCGCTGAAGCCGCGCGCGATGCCCAAGGTGGCTGTCAGTGGAAGGGCGTGAGAGATAAAGGCGTCTGTCCCGAGCGCAACGCCTGCTGCCGTCTTCACCTGGCGCAGTGAGAAGTGCCCGGTCCACGCGTTGCCGGCATCCACGAAGACAGCGCCGTGGATGTGGCGCACAAAGGCCGGCAGCGACCACAGCCCGCGCTGCGGATGGACGAGAGGGAAGCGGTACTCGACGTTGCCGGAGATGACGTGGCGCCCGGTGAAGGCGTCGTCGGGATAGCCCCTCAGCAGACTCGGCCGAGCGCCGACGACGTCCCATGCGCTGCCATTCGGAAAGCCGCCCAGCCGGTAGATCTGCCGCGCGCCGTTGTCGCCGATCGTCGTCGCGCCGCCGAATCGCAGCGCCAGGGCCTGCGTGTCGGACAGGCGCAGGTAGGCGCGTGCGTCGAGGCTGGGCTTGAGCACATGCACGTCGCTGCCGAGCCACGCCGCTTCGTCCAGCAGCCCGAGGCGCAGACTGCTGCCGTCGACAGGCGAAATGCTGAAGGGATACTGCTTGGCAGAACCAAAGGTCCACGAGACCTCCAGGCCGCTCAGGTGCTGTCGCGACGCTGCCTTGGCGCCGCCAGTGAGGTCCTGCTGCTCGCCACGCCACGCGAGTGTCAGCGCCTGCGAGGAGCGCACGCTGCGCGCGAGCGGCAGGGTGGCCGCCAGGCTGACACGCCGCGTGCGCCACGCCTGGTCCCCGAACGGATCGCTCTCGTCCTCCGCGTACAAGAAGAAAGACGTGCGATATCGATCGTAGGCGTAGTTCCCCTCGAAGCCGACGAGTCCTGTCTGGCTCGTGCGGTGGACGGTGAGCGCCCAGGACTGGCGGCCCAGCGGGTCGAAGCCGGCTGACGTCACGCCGATGCGTGTCGTCTCGGACGAATGCGTGAAGTAGGGCATCCAGAAGCGCGGCCAGAGATGTGCAAGGGCGTGATACGGACGCGCTGGCGCGTCGCTGGGCGCTGGATCGGCGGCCGGCTGCTGGTACGGATCCACGAACTCATCCGCTGTGGCCAAGTCCGCCAGCGAGACGTCCATGGCGTGGAGGTCGTAGCCGCGCGACGAGTACTCGGAGTAGATCAAGCGCTTCCCGTTCGGGGCGAGAGCGGGCGCGAACGCGCCGCCCAGGACGCGCGTCACGCGCAGCAGCGCGCCGTCAGCGAGGCGCAGCGCGTACACGTTCTCGATGCCGTCGCGGTCCGAACGGAAGAGGATGTGCGTGGCGTCCGGGCTCCAACTCGGCTCGGCGTCTTTGGCGCGGTCGTGCGTCAGCGGCCGGAGCTCGCGGGTCGCGAGATCGAGCAGCACCAGATCGAGGTAGCCGTCCCGCGTGAGCCGTGCGGCCACGACAGCATCGCCGTGCGGGCTCACCCGCGGATTGCTCCAGAGCGTTCCGGGCTCCGAACGCGTCAGGTCTTCACGCGACTCGCCCTCGAGCGAGACCATGGCCAGCTCACTGCCGGTCTCGGTCCGCCGCACGAAGACGATTGCGCGCCCGTCAGGCGTCACGTCCGGGTCGCTGGCGCGGAGGCCGTTGGTCAGACGACGCACGCGCCGCGTCGCCAGATCCACGATGCACAGGTCGGAGAACCATCGGAAGAAGCGATAGTACTCGGGTTCGTCGTAGACCAAGGCGTCACCGCGCGGGGTCCACGAGAGCTGCGCGCCATCGTTGCGCCGGACAAGAGCGCGATCGCCGCTGCCGTCGGCAGCCAT